>PCSS01000293.1:0-5302 GCA_002771395.1 Bacteroidetes bacterium CG23_combo_of_CG06-09_8_20_14_all_32_9
ACAATTAATATGTGAGTAATTTTAAAATTGAAGTCCAACAAAGAAAAAGCAATACAATTAATATGTGAGTAATTTTAAAATTGAAGTCCAACAAAGAAAAAGCAATTTTTAGAAGTCCCGTTAAGTGTTTCAAATATTTGACAAAGCATATTTCAATGTATGTGAAAAGGGGATTATTTCGTTTCAGGAACATAATCTCTGATATGTTTATTTTATTACTTTTTTTACACTGTACCGGTCAATTTTAACAAAGCGAAATATGTAATTGATAAATGTATAGAAGATGGAAAGAAAACTTCAAAAAAAGGAATTAATTATTTTTGCGGTGCAGACGGAGCCCGAATGCTGACGCTCTGGTAAACCGCAGGAATAAGAATATCTACAAAAATTCAGGTTTGCAAAAGGCGTGATGGCGTGCATTGCATAACTAACAATTGGTGAAAGAAATAATCCCAATAATTATTAAAAGATGTAGATGTAATTCCATAAATAATTGATAATCATAATGATTTATTTTAATTTTCTAATTTTTCAAAAACCCACCAATGAATAAATTCGGATTTATCTATTTTGAGCTCATCAAATGGTTTATCCATTCATAATTGAAGGTCAATTTTAACAAATAAATTTAACTTATTTTTTACAGAAATTTTTCATTTATTGTCTCAATTTTTGAAATTTTTATTTGCAAATTTTTATTATTTTTGTCTATAAATCTATTAACCTTTTAGGTGATTATTTTATTTGTGTGTGTAACAAAGAAGGGGGAAATAAACAACATCATTTAGTTTTTGGTTTTTAGTTATAGTTTTGATAGTTAATTGTTTTAGTTAAATAGTTATGGCTATAGGTTTAGAAAATCTCTGGCTATACAAACTTGCCGAAGATTTGGAAATTGAGGTACAAATACTTATATTCGGGTTCTAAACCTTAACGAATTTGAAAAACCAGAACTAAAAACCGGAAACTGAAAAACCAATAACTAATGGGGACTTCTAAAAATACCCTATACATTTACGTCATTACTGCGAAAGCAGATAACTAAGCGAAGCGTTCTCATGAGCGGAGCGAATAATCTCCTTTAAAATTGGAGTGATATGAGATGGCAGGTCAAGTCTGTAATAACGCAATTATTGATTTTTAGAACCCACCTAATGATAAAAAAAATAAATTCCACCAATATGTTACACACTCATTTTATTTTGTCAAAAATAATTATATAATATTGAATATAAGGTTAATATATATTTTTTTAAACAAAATTATTAATAATTGCTTATTTCAGGTACTATTTTTTAATTTTGTCCAGATAATTATCTGGATTATTTATTTAATAAAAAGGAGAATTAAAATGACTTTCGGCATACCAAAAGAACTATCGTTATACACCGGGATACCCGAGTATCGTGTTGCAATTTCGCCAATGGGCGTCAGAGAACTAACATCACTTAATGCAAAAGTATATATAGAAAATGGTGCAGGCGAAGGGGCTAATTTCCCCGATATTGAATATGAAAAAAATGGTGCAACAATTGTTTTTTCTAAAGAAGAAGTGTATAAAAGGGCTGATATAGTTGTAAAAGTCCAGGCACCTCAACCTGAAGAATATAAATATATTAAGGAAGAACAGATTCTTACTGGTTTTTTACATCTTATTACCGCCCCAAAAGATTTTATTAAGACACTGATTGATAAAAAAATTACAGCAATTGGCTATGAATTGATTAAGAATGAAAGCGGAAGATATCCTATTGTTCAGCCGATGAGCGATATAGCAGGGAAACTTTCGGTTCAAATAGCAGGACGGCTACTTGAGTCAGCGTCTGGTGGACGGGGTATTTTACTCGGCGGAATACCCGGCATCCCATCGGCTGAAGTCGTTATACTTGGTGCAGGTATTTTGGGACAGGCTGCCGCAAGAAGTTTCTCAAATATAGGCGCAAATGTATATGTATTAGACCTTCATCGGAAAAAATTTGAAGAAATTATTCAACATTTTGAACATCCGATTACAACGCTTTTTGCTTCAAATTACAATATTGAGAAAGTAGTTAAGTTCGCTGATGTCATTATTGGGGCGGTATCAGTCCCCGGACAAAAGACGCCGATTCTTATTACAAAAGAAATGATTAAATCAATGAAAAAAGGAGCGGTAATTATGGATTTTTCAATTAATCAGGGGGGCTGTGTAGAAACCAGCAAAATAAGTCCAACAGGAAAATTTATTTATATCGTAGATGATGTTATTCATTTTTGTATGCCAAATACTCCTACACTTGTAGCAAGAACTACTACTCATGTTTTAACAGGTTCATTAATCCCTTATTTCAGACATTTAATCAAAGAGGGATTAGAAAACACTTTAACAAACTACCCGGAAATTCAGCAGGGAATTTATATAGATAAAGGAAAGATGGTGAAGGAATACCTCTATTAGAACAATTGAACAATGGAATAATGGAATAAACGTTCACTATTTTAATGTTCGCTATTTATTAGCGGATATAATTTAGAATAGCAACAATAATTTAAAACTACTATCATGAATTGGATGTACGAATATAAGAAAAAAATTTCATCACTCACAGAGGCGGTATCAGTTATAAATAGTGGTGATAGAGTATATGTTAGCGGTAATGCCGCTACTCCGTTAAAATTACTTGAAGCATTGGCACAAAGAAAAGATGAACTTAGGGATGTTGAGATAACCCATGTTTTGTTATTTGGCAATGACCCGTTGTCAAAACCTGAGATGGAAGGGCATTTTCGTCATAATTCTCTTTTCGTTGGGACAGGCGACCGAAATGCAATAAATGAAGGACGGGCGGATTATATCCCTGTGTTTCTTTATGAAATACCGGCATTATTTTATTCAGGACAATCGCCAATAGATGTTGCATTGGTTCAATTATCACCTCCTGATGAACATGGATTTTTAAGCGTAGGCGTTGAATGTTTATCTACTAAAGCAGCCATAGAAACAGCAAAAACAATTGTCGCCTTAGTGAATGAAAAAATGCCCCGAACACTTGGCGACTCATTCGTCCACTTTTCCCAAATTAATAAAATAGTTGAAATATCAGAAGATTTACCTGAACTTGACATAAAAGAGCCAAATGATATTGAGAAGAAAATCGGAAAAAATATTGCCAGTCTGATTGAAGATTATTCTACTTTGCAACTTGGAATCGGCGGTATCCCTAATGCAGCACTTATGTCTATGGCGGGAAAAAAAGAACTTGGTGTGCATACCGAAATGATTTCTGATGGACTTATAGAAGCGATTAATGCCGGTAGAATTACCTGTACAAAAAAGAATTTTCATCCTTATAAAGTAATAGCGACTTTTGCTATGGGCACAAAAATATTGTATGAATTTATTAATAATAATCCGTTATTTGAATTTCATCCTTGCAATTATACAAATAATCCCTTTGTTATTGCACAGAATGATAAGATGGTTGCAATAAATTCAGCCATTGAAGTTGATTTAACAGGACAAATATGTGCTGATTCAATCGGAACGAGAATTTATTCCGGCTTTGGCGGACAGGTAGATTTTATGCGTGGTGCGGCACAATCAAAAAATGGTAAGCCAATTATCGCTTTGCCTGCAACAGCAAAAAACGATGAAATGACACGTATCGTACCATACTTAAAACACGGAGCGGGCGTAGTAACTACCCGTGCCGATGTGCATTATGTTGTTACAGAATTTGGAGTAGCTTATTTGCATGGTAAAAACCTGCGTCAACGAGCCGAAGCGCTTATCAATATCGCTCATCCTAAATTCAGAGCGGAACTTGAAGCGGAAGCAAAAAAGAGGAAGATATTATGATTTACGAATTACCATTTATCGGAACGAGGTCCCGTCAGTGGCGGAGTAGAAGTGTTATTTAAGGCAATGTCATTAAAACAAAATTTGAATAATAAACAAGTAACACCGAATAATGAAGTAAATACAAATACTTCATTATTCCATGTTCAATATTCAATTTGTAACCTTTGAGGTTGCATGAAATAGGTTGACTTTTTTAATTAATTAAAAATCAAAAATAATTAATATGTTGTTGAATATAAAGTTAATACATGAATTTTTTATTAACAAAATTATTAATAATCGCTCATTTCAGGTAATAAATTATTTTTCTAAAAAATATTTTTGAAAAAATGCAAAATAATCCAGATAATTTATCGCAACAGGAAAATATCCGTTTGATTTTCGATATTATTCATCGTGCTGCTTTTCACCATGTAATGTGGTTTGCAGAAGTATCAGAACATCTTGGAAAAGAAAAAGCCCTCGAAATTTTAGGAAAGGTTTACAAGCAAACAACCGCTATTCAAACCAAACGATTATCTAAAACATTTGGTATAGAAATGAACGATGAATTACCATCAAACCTAATAAATCTTCCTGTCGAAAAACTTAACGAACTTCGTGAAAGCCTTGCTATTAACTGGCTTGCTAATGACGGTGTGTGGTTTCAGGCGGTAGAATTTTCTATAGGAATGGATAATGCAAAGCATTGCAACGATTCTTGTTGGGCTAAATTTTCTCCATTTGAAGCATGGTCAATAAAACAATTTCTTGAGTTACCCGAATTTCCGGGACTTGAAGGTTTAAAACAATCCTTGAGATTCCGATTGTATGCATTTATCAACACACAATCGGTAGTTGACGAAATGACAGATAGTTTTATTTTTCGCATGAACGATTGCCGTGTACAGTCGGCTCGAAAACGCAAAGGATTACCTGATTATCCTTGTAAATCTGCTGGAATGATAGAATTTCCCGAATTTGCCAAAGCAATAGATTCACGTATTAAAACCGCTTGCGTTTGCTGCCCGCCTGATGTACACCCCAACACACATTTTTGTGCATGGAGGTTTTATTTGTAAATTTGAAAGTATTTTGGGTTATACTACAAATGAAACAAGGACACTTATAAATTTTATATGAAAAGCCACCCAATAAGGTGGTTATTTTGTAGGTCCGGAGGGGTTCGAACCCTCGACCCCATGATTGTGAGTCGTATTTTATTGTTATTTCTTTTCTTTGTTTTTTTATATCTATACTTTGCATATTGCAGGATTGACAGTAAAATTGTTAATAAATATTTATTGTTGTTTTAATTAAAAATGTATGTCCTTTTGTATGTCCTTTTTTTTGTTTAAAGATTTACACACAAAATTAATAAAAAACATGAAATCATCGGTAACAACCATTACCCATTAGCGCACGGAAATTTCAAGAATGTAATGCAAATAAACATGCCTGTAAGTAAAAAGGTAGAACCTT
>PCSS01000293.1:5432-8298 GCA_002771395.1 Bacteroidetes bacterium CG23_combo_of_CG06-09_8_20_14_all_32_9
TAACGAACTGATAATGTTGCTTACTGATACGCTTCATTTAAGAAAGGACGATGCAATTATACTGTTGGAAAACGAAAACAGCATTACAGCCAACCAGACTCTGGCAGGTACATATCTTTCAGATGGCGATTATGGTTTAGCTTCATCGAAATTAGCAGATATGGACATTTATGCATCCGAGATTGGCGACTGGTTACAGCTAAACAGTATTTTGCTTAACCTGTACCAGGCTGATAATACTTTATATGATTTGGATAGTGCTGAAATTGACTTTATCAGGCAAATGGCATGGAAATGCCCTGTAGTACCCGGGTATTCCAATGCACAGTCTATTTTATTGTACCTGTTTAACGAGGAGGTTCCTGAATGTCCTGAATTTGAAAACAAATCAATGAAAATTGAAAATACGAATATGAGAGCGGATTTGTCATCAGGTTTTTACCTGGGCGATAACTATCCTGAGCCTTTTAACGGAAAAACCATGATTCCTTGTCTTGTTCCTGATAATTGTGACGCAAAAATAGTTATAAATGATATTTTTGGTAGAAAAATTGCTGAATATGACGCAAAAACGGGAAAAAACAATATTGCGGTTGACCTTAAACCCTATAGCTCGGGTATTTATTATTACGGATTAATAATAAATGGTGTAAGGGTTGATTATAAAAAAATGGTATTAACTAATTAAAAAATAAGCCGGGACTGAAATGTTCTGGCTAAAATTGTTATGAAAACAATAATTATAATAGGGTTTATCCTTTTTTCGGGTATAATAATTAAAGCCCAGACTTGGAGTACCGATTTTGTTGGTATTGATAGTCTATGGAATCCACTTGGTGGACGCGGAGAAGTATATACAATGCATAACTATAAAGATAGCATCTTATTTATTGGAGGAAATTTTAAAAATGTTAATAATGAATTAGATGTTTATTCAATAATTGGCTGGAACGGAGATACTATAACAAGATATGAAAATGGTTTAGATCAATGGGCTGTAGTAAGCGATGTTTATTATTACAAAGATAAATTGTATGTTGGTGATTATTTTTTGAGTGCTAGTGGTCACCCAAATACTCAGAACCTTGCTATATGGAATGGTACAACCTGGGAAGGCACATCTCTTGGTCAGCCCACATCTGATGTCTATGAATTTGCTGAATTTCAAGGCAATATGGTTGTTGGTGGTAATTTCGAACATTTTGGTACAACTCCTTTTGGTCGTATAGCATTATTCGATGGTACTAACTGGTATAATATTGGTTATTTTGGCATGTGGATAAAAGCTTTGGCTGAGTTTAATGGGGAGTTGTATGCAGGAGGGTATTCCGGAGTTAGGAGATATCTGGGAGGAACGTCATGGGAGTATTTACCTACCCAACCCAATGAATTTGTTTTTGAATTTCAAGTTGATACTTTTAATACTTTTTTATATGTTGGTGGCCAGTTTACATATATTGGTAGTGAAATTTCTCATGCTGTTGCTATGTGGGACGGATTTAAATGGAAAGCTATGGGCGATTTTTGCGGGGCAACAGTATTTCCGCAAGCTGCTGTCATTTATAAAGGAGATTTATACGTTGGCGGTGGTTACCTGTATGATGATATCAACGATGAATATCATCTCTGGATTAATCGGTGGAATGGAGAACAATGGGACAGTATCGGTGGAGATTTTAGTAGTGCTATAACGGCCATGGAAATATTCCGCGATACAATATACATTGGTGGTACTTTCGACACTTTCAACGGGGCACGAAGCAAGGGTTTGGTAAAACTTGCCATGCCAGATAACGGCTGCGATTACATTAAACCAAGAATCAATACATTGGCAGATACTTTTTATTTATCAAGTAGCCAGGCAGAAGTACAGTTTTACAATAATAACCCTTATGTTGACAGTTGGTTGTGGGACTTTGGAGATAGCGAAACGGATAATGTAAAAGACCCTGTACATATTTATACCGACACAGGAATCTATAATGTTAGTTTAATGGTTACTCATGGCGCATGCACAAAAACAGTAAATAGAACCATTATAGTGGAAAATAATACCGGGTCAAATGATATAAATTTCGGGAAGTTCGATTTAAAACTCTATCCTAATCCAAGTGATGGAAATTTCTATGCAGAAATTAAAGGATTTGACAGAGAAAAGAGTATTGAATTAAAAATAATAGGTTTGAACGGGCATTTAAAGACAACAATACATGTAATTTCGGAAAAAACGCTGATAAATACAGGTAGTTGGGCAAAGGAAACTTATATTTGTAATTTGGTTATGGACGGGAAGATGATTAAAACAGAAAAAATAATTATTCAATAATACAATTACAAATGAAACAGAAATCAATATTAATTTCGATTGTTTTTGTTTTTACGTTTTCTTTATCTTATTCTCAAACAGATATTTGTAGTGCAAAATTTTGTTATACTGCTGTTTTAGATTCAGCTAACAATCTTGTAGTTAACTTTGTAAATCAATCAAGCTCAACTTATCCTATTGTTAATCATTATTGGGAATTTGGTGATGGTTTAAATGATACCGTTATAAATCCAGTACATTCATATGTCGTTTATGCAAATTATATTGTAAACCATTATGTTTTTTCTGCATCAACTTGCGTAGGTATATTTGCAGATACGATATATTTGGGTACAACATGTGATTCTCCGGTTGGGTTAAAAGATTTGTAACTAATCAGTGTCAAAATAAACTATTTTTGTAACTACTTAGATGACAAAATCAATGATAATCAGATGGATAAAAAATTGTTAAATAAATTATTATGAATTAATTAAAAATCGAAACCATTGATTTTATTGAGATTTTCATTTTTTTAAAAAATTGGAAAATTTGTTCATT
>PCSS01000293.1:8352-9725 GCA_002771395.1 Bacteroidetes bacterium CG23_combo_of_CG06-09_8_20_14_all_32_9
AAATTGGAAAATTTGTTCATTTTATAAAACCATTGATAGTGCTAACTTTGAAGCGACTGATTAGTTACTTTATTTTTAAATGTTTTTGAGCCACTAGTCAAGGTTTAGGAACTTTATACACATACAAAGTATTATTACAAGTTGAATCCGATGGCTATCGGTTGTGTTATATTTGAGATAAGATTCTTCACTAATCGTTCAGAATGACAAAAGAGTTTAGATATAACAAATAGTACAATGTCATTACTCCCCACTGTCATTCTGAGTGAGCGAAGAATCTGCACTACACAATACGTCATTGCGGGGCACGAAGCTTAGGGGAATTGATGTTAATACCAATTAATTTATTTTTGTTAAAAAGCCCTGCAACTTGCTGTGCTGTTGTATTTTCTTCTTCGTTTTGGCTATCGGGTAATTTATTACCCGAGAGTTGTTCTTTATTATCAGCAATTTGCGTTTTTACTGGATTTAATGTACTCACCTAACATATTAAGATGTTACAGGTTGGGAAGTTTTCCAATTTTGAATATTTAAAGGAATGTTAAAATAATTGGTTAAGTTCTTTTATTATATTATTTTCTCACTATCTGTTCTGTATCAAAAGACTTTTCACATTCTCTACAAAGAGTAAAAATTTCAATTGATTCAATAACGTTTACTATTATCCTATTTGTAGTCTTATCATATTTTACCCTTTAAACATTTTTATTAATGCTTACATAAGTATCACTGTAATAGATAGCTTTTCCGCATTTGCTACATTCTGTATAATTTGTATCCATTTAAAACCCTTCATTCGTCTTTATATATCATGATGCAGGAAAAAAGTCCTTTTCTTCCCTTTGTATGCACTTTTGTATGTACTAAATGAAAAAGTCTTTCGGTACGATGTTCTGAAAGGCTTTATTTTATTAGTCGGTCCGGAGGGGTTCGAACCCTCGACCCCATGATTAAGAGTCACGTGCTCTGCCAACTGAGCTACGGACCGCATAATTTTGACCGCAAAATAAATAAAAACTTTGCTTTCTTCAAAATAATAATCCCATGAACAAAACACATCTATCAAAATCCTGTCAGAATTCGTAGAACCTGACAGTGTTTAAAATTTTTTTTGAAGCCAACAAAACCTATATGCAAAATTGCTACGTTTTAAAGAGTCGGTTAATGGCGTTTTTTTGCCAGGATAGATTATTACAGACTTTACAAATTGTTAAAAGAAGCAAATTTTCTTTCGAAATATTCTCCAAAAGATATAATTAAAATATCAAAAAATATTTGTAACTATTCAGCCCATATTCTTTTTAGCCACAGATTATATCAATTTACCCCGTAGGATAATCCCATTTCACCCCGTTAGATAATCTTATTAAACA
>PCSS01000064.1:0-2338 GCA_002771395.1 Bacteroidetes bacterium CG23_combo_of_CG06-09_8_20_14_all_32_9
ATTTGTTTTTTATTTTCACTCCATTGTTTACCCCGTTAGATATATTCTTTTTGTTTTACAACTTTGTTTAATGAGATTATCTAACGGTATGAAACGGGGTTATCCTACGTGGTGAATGGCTAAATTGCTTTACCCCGTTGGATAATTTTGTTGAACATTTCGTCAGTGGTCATATCATTCAGTAGTCATACGATAGTTATTCAATAGTCATTCAGTAGTTTTACAAGTGAATGACAGCGAAGCGAATGACAACCGAATGACGCGAAGCAAATGACTGGCAGTTAGTAGTCCTGCCTACTGCTATTTCCTATTGCCCCTTGTAAAAGAAACGCATTTTATGCCCGTTTAAAGTATATATGCGCAGCATTAAATTTTCAATACGTGCAAAATGCGGCTAGTACGATGTTTTGTCTGTCCATTTGACTACAAATTTATTGTAAATCGTCTTTCAAGACGAGACACTTCCCCCAAATTCTTACACACTCAATTCATTTTATATTTTTTTTTCGATAAGATACCGATTCCTATCAGCAGAATTGCGGGAAACAAGCTCTGCCAGAAATCCCGATAAGAATAACTGGGTACCAAGAATAATAGCAACCAATGAAAGGTAAAAAAGTGGTTGGTCTGTAACATTTCTGTATTGTAAATTATTTATTGCACGATAAACTTTTTCGGCGAGTAAAAATATTGAAACACCACCACCCAAGATAAACATTATTATTCCCCATACTCCAAAAAAGTGCATAGGTCTTTTACCAAAACGTGTAATAAAAGTAACCGAAAGCAAATCAAGGGGACCACGAATAAATCTTTCTAAGCCGAATTTTGATGTTCCGTATTTACGTTCATAATGTTGTACCACTTTTTCACCAATACGTTTATATCCTGCCCACTTTGCCAAAACAGGAATATAGCGATGCATTTCGCCATAAACTTCGATACTTTTAATCACCCTGCTTTTATAAGCTTTAAGTCCGCAATTCATATCATGAAGTTTAATTCCACTTATAAGACAAACTGTACAGTTATAAAATTTGCTTGGAAAATTCTTTGTTAAAACAGGGTCGTGTCTGTTTTTTTTCCATCCCGAAACCAAATCGTAATTTTCTTCTTTTATCATTTTAAAAAGTCCGGGAATCTCATCGGGACTATCTTGCAAATCGGCATCCATAGTAATAACAACATCACCTTGTGCAGCCTCAAAACCACAATACAAACACGCCGATTTTCCGTAATTCCGACGAAATTTTATTCCTCTTACTTCAGAATTTTGAGCAGAAAGAGTTTCAATTACCTGCCATGAATTATCGTTGCTGCCATCGTCAATCATAATAACTTCATAAGTAAATTTGTTTTCGAGCATTACTTTTTTTATCCATGTAAAAAGTTCCCGCAGCGATTCTGCTTCGTTAAACAATGGAATTACAATTGAAATATTCATGTTATTTGTTTTCTTCGTTAATTTCTTTTTCTATTTCAGCCATAGCGGCATCGTAATTGTTGGGCTTTTTGCGAATGAACGCTGAGATTATAAGTGAAAATAAAAATCCCCAGAAAGTATATGAAAAAATAGTTCCAAGAGCAATGGTAACCGGAGTTGTAAATTTTTTAGCCATTTCCATAGCCATGTCAACCTGTTCATCGGGTAAACCTTTCCCGTACATTTTGTATTCCATTAACGAAAATATTTTTTCCATGGCTTCGGTATCAATAAACTTCAGAAAAACAAACATATAAAACGCAATAATTATTGATGCGAAAAGGCTTATAAGCGTTCCTGAACCGAGTGCTCGGCTATAAGTAATGTTGCCATTCTGAACTTTATTTTTTAAATATTTTGTACCGGTAATAATAATAGCAATAAGTATTGCATAAATTATCAGGGACACAAAAAAATCTTCCTGGATATTAAAAAAATAAAGCAAAACCAAAATAATAATAACAGAAATTCCTGCTATTGCACCAAAATTCATGCTGTTTTTCCAAAATAATGTTTGTTGTTCACTCATATATCAGATAATTATAATTATTTTACCACTACAAAGATATTATTTTTTTGTAAGTACTCAGCAGGGATGTAAAAAAACAAGAATTTTGCCACTAAGACACAAAGACAACAAGATTTACCCTGTTAAATCCGCTTTGCGGAAGGCTTAGCCTTATTTAACAGGATGAACAAGGGAAATTTTAAACCATTTTCAGCCGAAGAAGAAAGAATCGGTAAATTAATTAAAAATGGTATCAAGCAAATCATTTTATAATGCTCAATTCCTTTGTTCACCCCGTTAGATAATTACTTTATCAATGGTGATGGAAAAAATTGCTGTTTAACGGG
>PCSS01000064.1:2395-5237 GCA_002771395.1 Bacteroidetes bacterium CG23_combo_of_CG06-09_8_20_14_all_32_9
CGTGGCAGAGAAATCACTAGAGGCTGAGTAGTTACTTTTTTTTTATTTTTTTTGTTTGTTAATTTTGTTTAATTTTGCAGTGGGGTAAGTCTTATACGACCAGCTCCCTTTTAACTCCCCCAGGTCCGGAAGGAAGCAAGGGTAGAAGGTTGTAGCGGTGCGATATAAGTAGCTTACCCTTCTTTTTTGGAACGGAACTTATAAGGTAACATCAGAAAAAAAAGTATTGTTACTATTCAGGTACTAGTATAACGTTTCAATAAAATATTGACATTTAAATAAATTATTTATATTTGCAGAAAAAAATTATGGCAAATATAAGTAAGAAACCAAAACTATTGCTATCAGATAGCGAAAGAATATTTTTACAGAACAAAGCAAATTCCAAGACATCCCTATATAGGGAAGTTCAGCGAGCCAAAACACTTTTGTTTTATGAACAGAATGAACCAATCAAAAAGATAAGCGTATTGACCAACATCAGTAGAGAAAGTATTTATAAATATGTTGAAAAAGCTCTTTCTTTTGGCGTTGTAGAAGCATTAAAAGATACAGAACATAGCCCTAAGAAACCTGTTATTACCGATGATTCAAAATTATGGGTAGTCAATCTTGCATGCACAAAACCAAAAGATCATGGTTATGCAGCAGAAATTTGGAGTTACGAAACATTGGCTAAACATACCAGAAAATATGCACAGGAAGCGGGCCATTCATGTTTGGAAAAGGCAGTAAAAGCTACTATTTACAGGATATTAAATGATAATAAAATCAAACCGCACAAGATAACCTATTATTTAGAGAAGCGAGACGAACAGTTCGAAGAGAAAATGAACGAAGTACTTATGGTTTACAAAGAAGTTGAGTTACAAAATAGCGGTAAAGCGGATATTCCGATAATTACTGTATATATTGATGAAAAACCGGGTGTTCAAGCTATAAAAAATATTGCCCCTGATTTGCCTCCTGTACCAGGAAAACATTCAACAATAGGTAGAGATTATGAGTATAAAAGATTAGGCACATTAAGCATACTGGCAAGTTTAGATTTGCATACCGGGCAGGTGATTGCTTTAGTAGAAAATCAACATCGAAGTATTGAGTTCATAAAACTACTTAAGTTATTGGACGAAAATTATCCGAAAAATGATAAAATACGCATCATTCTTGATAATCATTCATCGCACAAATCAAAAGAGACTATGAAATATTTATCAGAACATCCAAACAGATTTGTTTATGTTTTTACTCCCAAACATGGATCGTGGTTGAATTTGATAGAAACTCTCTTTGGGAAAATGGCAAGAACATTTTTAAAACAAATACGGGTATCATCAAAGGAAGAATTAAAGAATAGGATACTACAAAGCATTGATGAAATTAATGCCGAACCTGTAGTGCATCGATGGAAGAAATTTTCAAATTAAATGTCAAGGTATTTATGAAACGTTATACTAGGCAGGAGGCATCTGTAGAATGCAATCAAAAATATAATATGGAACTTTATAAGTGTATCAACTTGCATATAAGATGGTTATGGAAATTTTTGAAACCACAAAATCATTTCTGAAAGAGGAAATTTATTCTCTTACATATCAAATCAGAAGGTCGTCAGTATCAGTTTGCGTGAATAGCCGCTGCCTCCTGCATACTATATACAAATGGCTGAATAGTAACAAAGTATTTTAGAAATGCCTTTAATTCTTTAGCAGTTTTATGAATACACAAGAAATTACAGAACACATTAGAACTTATGCCTGTAAATTAGGATTTACAGCATGCGGCTTTGCAAAAGCGGAAGAATTAATTCAGGAAAAAGAAAAACTCAAGACTTCTGTAAATTCAGGTTTTTTAGGTGATATGCACTTTATGGAAAAAAATATCGAAAAACGTGCAAATCCATTGCTATTACTTGATAATGCCAAAACTATAATTTCAGTTTTACTAAGTTATTCACCCGGCAATATTAAAATTTTATCAGATTATAAAATTTCTGCTTATGCCTGGGGAAACGATTATCATAAAATAATGTTACAACTTTTAGAAAAGTTATTTCAAAAAATAAAAGAACTTTTCACTGGAGTAAAAGGCAGGGCATTTTGCGATTCGGCTCCTGTATTTGAGCGCGCATGGGCTAAACGTGCAGGCATAGGTTGGATTGGCAAAAATAATTTACTGATTAACCCAATTGCCGGTTCTTTTGTTTTTATTGGTGAAATAATTATCGACCGTGAACTTAAATACGACTCTCCAATTAAAGAACAATGCATTAATTGCAGTCTGTGCATTGAAAATTGTCCAACACGGACCCTTGCACCCTACACACTCGACGCCCGTAAATGTATTTCTTACATTACCGTAGAAAACAAAAGTGAAAAAATTCCCGATGTTTTTGCCGGAAAAATAAAAAATGAAATTTACGGTTGTGATATTTGCCAATCTATTTGCCCTCATAATAAGGGAATTGATAAAGGATTAAATCATTTTTTTGCACCAGGCGAATATGTTAAGTGGAAAAATGAAAATTGGGAAACTCTTGACGAAACAAGGTTTCAAAAAGTTTTCGCCGAAACAGCAATTATCAGAACAGGATTTAAAAGAGTTAAAAGAAATGTTGAATTTGTGAAGGTAAGAAAGTAATTAGAGAGGGTAAATTGCCACAATGACAATGAAGCAATGAAAGTAACTATTCAACTCATGTTCTTTTTAGCCACAGATTATACCAATTTAAAAAAAATGTTCACCCCGTTGGATAATTACTATTTCTATTCAGTTCGTTTACCCCGTTGGATATTGTTTTTGGTTCGTTCTTACTGATTAGAATATAAATTATCCAACGGGG
>PCSS01000094.1 GCA_002771395.1 Bacteroidetes bacterium CG23_combo_of_CG06-09_8_20_14_all_32_9
ATTGAAATAGTTAAAATGCTTCCTTCCACACGGGTTGGCATTTTCTTTCATTTTTTATTTTTTGTTATATGTTATATGTTATTCAATACAATTACAAATCTCTTTACCTATAGATATTGAGAAGTTACCACAAATTTACCTCACTCGCAGTATAATTATTGCCTGTCCGTAATGTTGGCGTTTTAAATTATTTTAGAATTAAGAATTTAGATTTTCAATCGCTCATTAGCGTTTTTAAATCTTAAATCATTAATCTTAAATCATAAATTTTAAATTGGAACGAATTATAAACTTTATGGACAAACACTAATTATTGGATAAATGTCCATTTTATTTTATTTTTGTATTCTAAAATTATTTTACGATGAAAAAAGTTTTTTCAATTGCTATTTTCGTTACATGTCTGATTTATCAGATAAACGCTTCAACTATTTCGAGCAATGCTATTACAGGAAACTGGAGTAGTCCTGCGAGCTGGGCTGGCGGTATAGTCCCCGGAACTAACGATAGTGCTGTGATTGTTAATGGTGCAAATATCACATTAAATGTAAATGCCGTAATTTATAAGATTATAATAAACACAGGAGGAACTCTAAATATTGATAAAATCCTGACCTTGCAGGGTAATACTATTTTGGGAGGAAATTTAGGAATCTGGGGGGCATTAAATTTGGATACCGGTACAATTCAACTAACCGGAAACTTAATAATTTATGGTACATTTAATTGTGGAACAGGAACTATAATTTTTAACGGTAATGATGCTCAAACTATGGAGGGTTCAAGTCCTGTTTTTTATAACCTTAGAAGTTTAAATACAAATAATAATGTCGGAAAAGGTGTAGCATTACACTCTGTAACCACTACTATCAAAGGAAATTTTATAGCTGATGGGGTTTTTACCCGAAATTCACAATACTATCCTGATGCTACCGTAATTTTTAATGGAACAACACAACTTAGCGGGGCTTTCAGTTTTTATTTGAATCATGTAGTAATTAATGCAGGAGCTACTGTAAATGCAGGCTCAAAAACTATTTATTTATACGGGAACTTTTCTTGTTACGGAACATTCATAAGCGGTTCAGGTACATTATCAGTAAAATACGATACATACAGTTCCTGTCAGCCTAATGGTCAAAAAATTTACATAAATAACCCTGATTCAAATATATTATGGAATTTAACTATTGATAAAACTACCGGAAGTGTTGAACCTGATACTAACAACGTTTACGGAAACCTGTGGATTTTAAATAATTTTTTGGTAAACAACGGGGTTTGGAATGTAAACGGAGCCAAACGTTTATATGTTAATGGAAATTTTACTATAAACCCTACAGCAACATTTACAGCATCAACTGGCAGAGTACTTATGAAAGGGACTAATATAACCACTCCACAAACCCTAAGTCCGTCAAATAGCAGTTTATATAAGCTAACCATTGATAACAGCGGAGCAGGAGTAAAGCTTTCAACAAATGTTACAGTTACTTTTGAGATGGTTCTGACAAATGGTATAGTATATACAAGAAATGGCTCTATTAATTATGAGGTTTATATTAGCAATTCTAATCCTGTTTCTATCCCAACAGGATATTCTGATACAAGCTATATTGCCGGAAATTTAAAACGAGCTATTGTTGCTCCTAACAATTATACTTTTCCGGTTGGTGTTTCAAATAGCGTTTTGCATAAATATCGTCCTGTAAATTTTAATTTAACCGCTACAGGGGGCGCTTCTACTATATCTATAAACCAAGACAGTATTTCAAATTCAGGAAACTATTATGCCTCGTGGTGGGTAAAAATTCTTCCCAATACAGGTAACCCTGCAGGAACTGTAAGTTTTGCCTATAACTTACCTGCCGATTTTCAGTCGGCTATGAATGAATGCGGGATTTCTGCTTTACGAGGCACACAACCTCCTGCAACAAATTGGAATTATGTATTAACAACTTCAATCCCTGCTTCAGGAGGTGCTAATGGAAACATAACATCTACCCTGCCAACTACTTATTCTCCTTATGCATTTATTCTTGGAGAACCGGTGCCTGTTGCTTCTAACGTTACTATCTGCGACGGAAATACAGCTACTTTAAATATTACATCGCCAACCGGCTATGGAACTTTTAATTGGTATAACACCCAAACCGGAGGAACAGCGTTTTTAATAAATAACACCTCATACACTACACCCATTTTATATGATACAATAACTTATTTTATAGCTCATGTCAATCCACAGTGCGAAGGGCATCGTTACCCGGTTACTGTGAATGTAAATAATATTCCTACTTCTGTTTTCACAACACAAAATCCTGTTTGCAGTAGTATGCCGGCTATTGTTACTTACACAGGAACAGCCGATGCATCAGCATCATATTCATGGAATTTTGGCGGAGCAACGGCAAATCCGGGCACCGGACAAGGTCCCCAACAATTAACAGGAACAGCCGGACAAACCTATAATATATCTATGCAAGTTACTCAAAATGGATGTACTTCAACTGTGTCTTATGGAACAGTA
The DNA here is from genome assembly GCA_002771395.1 of Bacteroidetes bacterium CG23_combo_of_CG06-09_8_20_14_all_32_9. Classification (GTDB taxonomy): domain Bacteria; phylum Bacteroidota; class Bacteroidia; order Bacteroidales; family GWA2-32-17; genus GWA2-32-17. The sequence continues at coordinate 2,531 of PCSS01000094.1, forward strand.
ACTTTACCTACAGCCCTTTCTATCAGCCTTACCCATACTAATTCAACCTGTGGAAACAGCAACGGAAGTGCAACCGTTAACGCTTCCGGCGGGTGGGGAAACTATACTTATCTTTGGAACAATTTACAAACTACTGCCACCAACTCAAATTTAGCCTCAGGAACTTACTTTGTTACAGTTACCGACCAAAATGGATGCAGTCAAAACGGTTCAACAACTGTAAGCGATGTAGGTGGTCCATCTGCAATAGTAAATGTAATAAATAACATCAGTTGCTTTGGCGGACACGATGGCAAAGCAGAAATAACAGCTACCGGAACAGGAACTCTAACATATACATGGTCTAATGGTGTAACCGGAAACGGAAATGATTCTATTGTTTCGGTAATTGATACTTTAACTGCCGGAAATTATCAAATTGCAGTTTCAGACCAAAATGGATGCCAATCGGTAGTAAATATTACTCTTACTCAACCTCAGGCATTGGCAGCTACATTTACGGTAACTAATGCATTATGTTTTGGACAAAACAACGGAACTATTAATTCTGCTGTTAATGGGGGAACCGGAAGTTATCATTTTTCATGGTTACAAGGCTCTACTCAACAAAATTTGATTAACTTATATGCAGGAATTTATTATGTAACTATAACAGATGATAACAATTGCAGTTTATCTCAGCAAGTAACAGTTAATCAACCGGATTCTATAACCATTTTTATTACAGAAGTACCCATCTCTTGTTTTGGAGTTGATGATGGTATTTTATCAGCATCGGTGAATGGTGGAACTCCTCCTTATACGTATTCATGGTCAAATGGGGATACAAACCAGATCACCGACAGTCTGTCCAATGGAATTTATTTTGTAATTATTTCAGATATTAATGGCTGTAACAATATACAATACGATACCTTGCTACAGCCCACACCTGTAAATGTTGTTATTACTTCGTTGCCTGCAACCTGTAACGGATTTTCAGATGGTATGGTAGAAATTAATGTAACAGGAGGTACTTTTCCATATAGTTATGAATGGAACAATGGTGCAACTACCGAAGATTTGAATGCTGTTGCTGCCGGTTCATACTGGGTTACAATTACTGACGATAATGGCTGTACTGCGGTAGCTTCAGAATCAGTAACAGAACCGTTTCCTCTAATCTTATCTGTAAGTATTGTTTCGGTAAATTGTTTTGGAAATGCTGACGGTTCGGCAATAGTAAATGTACAGGGAGGTATATCTCCATACTTATATCAATGGAATAATGGAATAACAACATCCGATAACACAAATATCGCTGCCGGAAATTACAGCGTAACAATAACAGATGCAAATGGTTGCCACGACACATTATATACTGTTATTGACCAACCCCTTGCCTTAACTGTTACGAGTAATTTAAGCCATGTAACATGTTTTGGGCAATCAGACGGAAGTATTGAAACTGATGTTTACGGTGGAACCCCGCCTTATTCATATATCTGGAATAATGAAGATATTTCACAAAATATTTACGGTTTAAATTCAGGAACATATTATGTTACTATTACCGATGGAAACAACTGTTTTCAATCACAATCTTTTATAATAACGGAACCCGACTCTCTTCAAATTTCCACTGCTATTACAGGAACACTTTGCACAAATGACAGTATTGGAAGCATTTCTGCCACTATTACCGGTGGAACTCCTGAATATACTTATTACTGGTCGAATGGAGATACCAGCCCATCCTTAACAAATCTTCCTCATGGGACATATATTTTAACTGTTACCGATGCTAATTTATGTTTATTAACTGATACGCTTATACTTGCAGATAGCCCGCCTGTATATGTTAACATTGTTGCTTCAGCAGGACAGGTGGTAGCAGAAGTAACAGGTGGAACATATCCTTTTATGTATATATGGAATAATGGAAGCACTGACAGTTTACTTACTGAAATTCAATCAGGGTATTTGGAGGTAATTGTTACCGACCAATATGGCTGCACGGCTACAGCTTCATCCGATGTAAATGTAGAATTTGAAATACCTTCGGCATTTACACCAAATGGGGACCTAACAAATGATAATTGGGAGATAAAAGGAATTGAAGTTTATTCAAAAGTTACAATAGAAATATTTAATCGTTGGGGTGATATTATTTTTCGCTTTAACGGCAGCGGCATGGAATATAAAAATAGTAACATCCAGTGGGATGGTAAATATAAAGGCAAAAATTTACCTATGGGAGCTTATATATACATTGTTAATTTACATAATGGCGAAAAACCCATTACAGGTAATGTATCTATTATTAGATAAAAAATTCGTTACTATTTACCTCTATGGTTAATTTTCATTATCTCACCGAATTACGAATTTTTTTTCACGCCGTTGGATAATTCATCATATTACTGCTCATTCATTTATTAAAGCTATCCAACGGGGCGAATATCTTTTTTCGTACTTCGATGGGGTAAATAGTAACGATCTTTTTTCATTTGATGTTGAATAGTTACAAAAGTTCAAATAAAATCAGTCGTTCCTCAAGGTCATAAGGCTTTTGATTTTTTCCGTTTTTTACCCTGTTAAATTGCTCTGCACCGACTTTGTCGGATTTAACAGGGTGAACTTCGTCAAGAGATTTGCTATTTAACAGGGTGAATTTTTTATTAAATGTTAAATGTTTTTCATTT
>PCSS01000090.1:0-3342 GCA_002771395.1 Bacteroidetes bacterium CG23_combo_of_CG06-09_8_20_14_all_32_9
CGCTGATCTTAACAAACAAGCAAGAAAATAGTAGAAAACTCCTGATCACACCCGTCCCCTTCTGCACTTCAGGTACGAAATGATATTTCTGTCATAAAAATAATTTTACACCCCGCCACCCTTTGTCGTAGTCTTGTATTACCTTTGTCGGAAAAGATAATGCATGACAAAGATTAAATCCTTCTCCGCGATAGACTTTGAAACCGCCCAGGGACTGCGTCACAGCATCTGTGCCGTAGGCTTGGTACGTGTAGAAAACGGAGAGATCACCAGTACCCTCGAATTGCTGGTTAAACCACCGGAGAATTACTATTTTTGGAAAAACACCGAAATACATGGTATAGGTCCGGAAATGACAAAACGTTCACCGACTTTTGATAAAGTTTGGCCGGCACTGAAGCCATTTATTTATGGGCAGAATGTTGTTGCACATAATGGAGCATTTGATTTTGATGTCCTTGAAAAAACCCTGCGGCATTACTGTATTGAACCCCCAAAATTCAACAGATATTGCACATATAGAATATATGGTTCAGCGCTGGATGTCTGCTGCGATGAGCATTGCATTGAACTGGACCATCATAATGCCCTCTCGGATGCAATGGCTTGTGCTAAACTTTTTCAGATGTATATTGACAAAAATTAATAATAGCTAATGTCCAAACGTGGCTACATATCGCGTTATTTGCTTATAATTAAAAAACTGAAAGCAAAACCTTACTCCACTTTCGAGGAGTTAAAAAGCTACATTCAAAATCAGTTAGAATATATACAATTGCAGGATGATAATTTGAATGTTGGCTTTTCACTACGAACATTTCAACGTGATAAACGGGAGATACAAAACACTTTTGGAATTGACATAGAATATTCAACATCAAACAAAGGTTATTACATAAGTCAAAGTGAAATGGAGAATATGAATTTTCAAAGAATGCTCGAAGCCTTTGATATGTTCAACTCATTAAATCTTGCCCAGGACCTAACACCGTTTATTCATCTTGAAAAGCGCAAACCACAAGGAACAGAGAATTTATACGGTTTGCTTCATGCCATAAAAAACAAATTACAAATTAAATTTGCTTATCAGAAATTCTGGGAAGATGAAATCAGCTTGCGAACAGTTGAGCCTTATGCTTTGAAAGAATTTAAAAATCGTTGGTATATTTTAGCGAAAGATTTAAAGGATAGCAATATTAAAAGTTTTGCCCTTGACCGTTTGACTAATCTTGATATAACAAGCAGAAAATTTGTGTTTCCAAAGACATATAGTATTGAAGAAAGTTTTCGATATTGTTTTGGAATTATAAGTCCAAACGATGAAGAACCACAAGATATAATTTTATCATTTGACCCATTTCAGGGAAAATACATCAAGACATTACCACTTCACGAAACCCAACAGGTTTTGATTGACAATGAAGACGAGTTGCAGATAAAATTGAAGTTATGTGTTACCCATGACTTAATTATGGAATTGCTTTCTTTTGGTGCTCAAATGAAAGTTTTACAACCTAAATCATTAGCCGATGATATAAAAACAGCACATCATAATGCCTATAAACAATACTGATATATATGTAACACACACTCTATCCCCCACCGCTACCGCAAGCGTCACGCTTGTGGTTTATTTACCGCCCTTGTTGGAGTTATCTCCAAAAAAGGCATAAATTGCGATTTATTATTGTTAATTTCTTTGTTAATAAAGATTTTCACAAATTCAATTTTGATAAACTATCTTTGCAAAAAAAATTAATAAATGGTTACTAATTATACCGAAGATAACCGAATTGTGCATGGTTTGTGGATTGGTAAAACCCTTTCCATACTTGAATTACTTACAATTAATTCATTTATTGCAAACGGTCACAAATTTTGGCTATGGACATATCAGCCTTTAGATAACAAAGTGCCAAATAATGTAATTTTAAAAGATGCAAATGAAATAATCCCGGAAAATAAAGTTTTTTCTTATCGTAACAGAAATCAATATGGACATGGAAAAGGCAGTTATGCAGGATTTTCGGATATTTTCAGGTATGCTTTACTTTATAAATATGGTGGTTGGTGGACAGATATGGATGTAACCTGCCTTAAACCACTTAACTTTTCTGAACCTTATGTCTTTAGAAGTCATCATATTTTTCACGTTGTTGGTAACTTAATAAAATGTCCGGCAAATAGTGCTTTGATGGAAAATTGCTTGCAGGAAGCAAAATCTAATATAAATTCTGAAAATCGCAACTGGAATAAACCTCTTGAAATTTTGAATAATAACATTATAAAATATAAACTTCAAAAATATATTCACTATTTATGTCCACCCGACCAATGGCGTGTGATTCGCAAATTTTTAAAAAATAATGTTACACTTTCAGATGAATATTTTGCAATTCACTGGATTAATGAAGAATGGCGAAGACTTAAACTAAATAAAACTACAGTTATTTATAATTCTTATTTTTATCAGTTACTTAAAAAATATAATATCAAATTAGAACGAAGTAAGTGTATAAAAAAAATAATTTTTCAATATAAACTAAGTTTAATACATTCAGTATTAACTATTCTAATTAATAGCCCGATAGCATTTATTAAAGCATTAATAACATTAAAAAGTTAACTCTTTGTTACTATTCACAACCTTTGCTTTGCTGTCATCCAATTGTCATTCGCTTCGCTGTCATTTGGTTGTAAAACTACTGAATGACTTATGTATGACAATTGAATGACTACCAATGACAATTGAATGACTATTGTATGACTATTGCATGACCATTTCTATTATGATGCCGTCTTTGTTCCATTAGCAACATAACTGGGTGAAGTTACAACTGCTGAAGAAGTTACAAAATATTTATAAACTCTTTTAAACTTATTTACAATGTATGCGTCAAAGCAATATAAAACCAAAAAAAATAATGATTATGAAAAGAAAAATTGTTCCGATGTTGCTTGTAGCATTTTTAATGATTGGAAGCCAATCTTTAAAAGCACAGGCAAAAGAAGAAAGCCCAACTTCTAATAAAGGGGCAAAGTGTACTCAGGGAATTCCCGATTTAACCGATCAGCAAAAACAAAAAATTGATGATTTATGTTTGGCTCAAACCAAAGAAATGACCGGTTTAAATAACCAGATGAATGAAAAGTATGCTCATCTTAAAACTTTGCAAACAGCCGACAAAGCAGATATGGCGGCAATTAACAAAACAATTGACGAAATTTCTGCACTTAAAGCCGACATGATGAAAAAATGCTCTGCTACAAGACAGAGTGTTAGGGGCTTACTTACCGATAAACAAAAAGTCGCTTTTGATGCAAATAAAGGCGGTTGCTGTT
>PCSS01000090.1:3378-4997 GCA_002771395.1 Bacteroidetes bacterium CG23_combo_of_CG06-09_8_20_14_all_32_9
ATAAATTTGGCAATGTAAGGCACAAAAACTGTAACCACAAAGAGTAATTTAAAAGTTTCACTTTAAATTTTGCTTAATTTAAGCAGAATTAAACCTGCCGGGTTTCACTCAAATAAATGATAGAAAAATAGCCTGCGTCTCAGAATTTTCAGGCAAAAACCAGCAGGTGTTGTTGATTTAAGGTTTCAGAAAAAACGCTTGTTTAAACAGGCGTTTTTTTTTTAATGCAAACTTCTTACTTTTACATCTTTACTATTTATAATGAAACACATAAGTTTTATAGTCATAATTTTAATTATTAATAGTTTATGTACATTTTCGCAGCAAACTAAATTTAAAGACCTTATTAAAGCTGAACTAATTTTTAATAGCGGGGTTTGCATTAACTGGAAAGACAAAACCAAACAAAAAGAAGCCGACAGGTTTGTAATTGGTGTTTATGGTTCAGATTCCTCTATGTATGACTTATTAACAAAAATTTGCCGGTACCGTTTATTAAAATGGAAAAAAATTAAAATAGTTTATTTCAAAAATATTAATGAAATTACTTATATACCAATGCTTTATGTTGATAATAAAAATAATTATGAAATACCGTTGATAGACTCAGTAATAAGTAAATGGTCAACTCTTTTAATTACCAATAGTTGTAATAATTTTAATGGAATAATGATAAATTTTTTCCCCCGTAACGCACTTAAAAAAGTTGAAATTAATAAAGAAAATATCGTTGCACGCGGAATGAAAATTAACCCCATGTTTTATATAGTTGCGAAAAAATACGAAGAAGATTGGGAAATGTTTTACCAAAAAAGTGAAGCTGATTTGGCAATCGAAAAAGAAACTGTGGAACAACAAAGCATTGTATTAATTGAACAGGAAAAAAACATTAAATTAAAAGAAGAACATATTTTAAAATTAAGCAGTAATATTTCACAAAAAGAATCTGAATTAAAGTTGCATCAAGAGAAATTGGCAAATCTGCAAAACGTGATTTTAGAAAAAAATAAACTTGTTAACATAACCGCTATAACAATTAAGCAACAACAAATAGAACTCTTAAAGCAACAAATTGACATTAAAAAGACCCGGCAACTTTTAAAAGAGCAAATTACTGAATACAAAAAACAGAAATCTAAAATTGATATTCAAAAAAATGAAATTTCGCAGCAGCAGAATTTAATAGATTCACAAAAATCAAAATTAAGCAAAAGCATAGCAGACTTAAAAAAACAACAATTAGTATTATATTTCGTACTCGTAGTTTTGGTTTTAATTGGAATATTAAGTATTGCCATTTTTAGAAGTTACAGAATTAAAAAACGAGCAAATAAAATTCTTAATTTAAAAAATATTGAAATTTATAAACAGAATACCGAAATAACACAACATAAAGAAGAAATTGAAACACAACGCGATGAAATAGAAGCGCAACGTGATTCTCTTGCCCGCCAGCACAAACAGATTTTAATTCAGAATAAAGATATAACAGATAGTATTACTTATGCCAGTTTTATTCAGCAAGCGTTGCTTCCACCCGAAATGCTTACCGCACAATTATTTTACGCTCATTTTATTTTTTATTTACCACGCGATATAGTAAGCGGCGATTTTTACTG
>PCSS01000090.1:5004-5243 GCA_002771395.1 Bacteroidetes bacterium CG23_combo_of_CG06-09_8_20_14_all_32_9
AAAAAAGAAAACATTACTTACATTGCCGTTGCCGATTGTACAGGGCATGGCGTTCCAGGTGCCTTTATGAGCATGCTTGGTATTAGTTTCCTTAACGAAATTATTCGCAAACAAGAAGTAACGCAGGCAAGCCATGTTTTAAACGAACTTAGAAAAGAGATAATAAACGCTTTGCATCAACAAGTAACGTATAGCGAACATTCTTTGACTTCGCTCATCATGAAAGAGGGTATGGATAT
>PCSS01000100.1 GCA_002771395.1 Bacteroidetes bacterium CG23_combo_of_CG06-09_8_20_14_all_32_9
CCAACGGGGCGGGCTTACGAACTACGAATTTGCTTTTTTCGTAATTCGTAACTTCGTACTTAATTCGTACTTCGATGGGGTAATAGTTTCAATCTTGTTTTCCCAATCTTTTTTCAATCTCATCCCTTATAAACTTCAAAAGTTTCCAAAACTTTTGAAGTTTTGTTTAATGAATTAAAATTTGAAGCAAAGATACAATTTTTAATTTAATCTTTTTATATATGCACCTATGTTATTAAGTCTTGCATCAATATTTTGATATCCCCTGTCAATTTGTTCTATATTGTGAATAATGCTTTTGCCTTGTGCCGACATAGCGGCAATAAGTAATGCAATACCTGCACGAATGTCGGGCGACGACATGGTTGTGCTACGCAGAAGAAGCCGGTGGTCGAGTCCTATAACTGCTGCGCGGTGAGGGTCGCAGAGAATAATATGTGCACCCATTTGAATAAGTTTATCAACAAAAAATAAACGGCTTTCAAACATTTTCTGGTGAATAAGAACGCTGCCTTTGGCTTGTATGGCGACAACCAAAAAAACAGAGAGCAAGTCGGGAGTAAGTCCGGGCCATATAGCATCAGCAATTGTCATAATTGAGCCATCAATAAAAGTTTCAATTTCATAATGTTTTTGTGGTGGAATAAAAATATCGTCACCACGTTTTTCGAGTATTATACCAAGTTTTTTAAATGATTCGGGAATTATTCCGAGGTTGTTGTAAGAAACATTTTTAATTGTAAGTTGACTTTGTGTCATGGCTGCCATACCGATAAAACTGCCAATTTCAATCATATCGGGTAGTATTTTGTGAGTTGTTCCGTTAAGTGTTATAACACCATCAATTGTTAATAAATTAGAACCAATACCGCTTATTTTTGCTCCCATGCGGTTGAGCATAAGGCATAATTGCTGTAAATAAGGTTCGCAGGCAGCATTAAAAATTGTGGTAGTCCCTTTTGCCAAAACGGCAGCCATAACAATATTTGCTGTACCGGTTACAGAAGCTTCATCAAGAAGCATATAGTTACCGGTTAAATGTTTTCCTTCAACGGTAAAAAAATTTGTTGATGGATTGTAATTAAATTTTGCGCCAAGTTTTTCAAAACCTATAAAGTGTGTGTCTAATCTACGACGTCCAATTTCATCACCACCGGGTTTCGGAATACTTCCTTTGCCAAATCTACTAAGTAAGGGACCAACAATCATAATTGAGGCGCGAAGGGTTGTAGCCTGATTAGCGAATTTTTGAGTTTTAAGATAATCAATATTTACATTTTTGGCGCAAAAGCGATATTTTCCTGTTTCTATTTGTGTAATTTCAACTCCAAGGTCGGCAAGCAGTTCAATAAGTTTTGTAACATCTCTTATTTCCGGAATATTTTCAATTACAACTTCCTGGGAAGTAAGCAAAACTGCACAAATTACTTGAAGAGCTTCATTTTTAGCTCCTTGCGGATATATTTCACCGGCAAGCGGGTAGCCACCTGTAATTTCAAAAGTTGCCATTATGATATACTGTAATAGTTAATAAATTGCATTTTTATATATATACTTTGAAACGTCATAATTTGAGTTTTTATTTTTTTATGACCTCACCCCTGCTTCCTCTCCAGTTGGAGAGGGAAGTAAAAAAAGTAAAAACTCAAATTATTCCCTATTGCAGTATAACAGGGTAAATGACAATTAATGACCTTTTCAAGTATATTATCTTTGTTTTCGGTTGTTTCTTTTATAGGACTTATTAGTTTTGGGTTTTTGGTTTCTAAATAAGATATCGCGGGTTTCGTTCAGTCGCATATGATTTTTAACAAGTTTTATATGTCCGGCCATCTCGTTAATATCTGCAAAAATCTGCTCATCGCTTACGGCTTCTTTATTCCAAACAAGATAAAGTTTTTTCATGTGATTTGCCAGCATTTCAATAAGTATAGTTTTAGATTCGGAATCGGGCATTTCTGTAAATTTTTCTATAAATGCTCTTGCAATTCCTCCATAGTGTTTTAGTTTTATGTTGTTGGCAGGATATGGTATTTTATTCGGTTTTTTTAACAATTCTTCTCGTTTTGTAATTTCGCATGGATAGTCAATATCAAGTTGATAATTTGACATTTGTGCCAATTGATTCCATAGTTTAATTTTAAATTCAGCATTTTCGCGCATACTTGGAGTAAAATTTGCCATTATATTAATTATGGCTTTTGCCATTTTGTTACGTTCTTCGCGCAAATTAACTGTTATTACATAATCAATTAAATTCTGAATATGGCGTCCATATTCGGGAAAAATCAACTTTTCCCGCTGTGAATTGTAATATTCTTTAGTATCCATAAATACAATTATTTAATTAGTTTGAGTGAATTATTTTTAATTTGGCAAATTTTAACAATAATTGTTTTTCACCGCTTACATCAAATTGAATTAATGCTTTAGTATTCGGATTATCTCCTTTAATTTTAATAACAGTTCCTTTACCGAACCTGTTGTGAATTACTGTCATTCCTTTTTCAATATTCGGTATATCGGTGCTATTATCAGCAAGATTAATTTTTCTTTTGTCAACGGTCAAATGTACGAATTTTTTTTCTTTTAAATTCAAATTAATTGCAGGTTTAAACATTTTGCTTTGTAAATGTTTAGTTTTAACATTTAATTTTCCTTTAAAAGCGGCAGGTTCGGTTTGTTTTTGAACTTCAAGGGGCAGGTCAAGATAATTGCTGTTAATTTCGTTTAAAAAACTGCTTGGCTGACACAAAATAAGTTCTCCCCATTTGTAACGATGTTCGGCAAAAGAAATATTGGCTATTTTGCGGGCACGCGTCAGTGCTACGTAAAAAAGACGACGTTCTTCTTCAATATTTTCGGGGGGTACGCCATTATAATAAAGAGGAAATAATTCGTGCACAACACCAACAATAAATACACAATTAAATTCCAATCCTTTTGCCGAGTGAACTGTCATAAGCGCCACACGGTCTTGGTTTTCTTTATCATCTTCGTTATCCAAATCGGTAAGTAATGAAACGTTTTCAAGGAAATTTTCAAGTAACACAGGTTCATCGGGATTATCGGCTAATGTGGTGTCGCAAAAATCTTTTATGCCGTTTAAAAGCTCTTCAACATTTTGTTTGCGGGTAAATCCTTCCTGCGATTTTTCGGCTTCAAGTTGACGTAAAATTCCAGTATGGCTTACAATATAGGTTGCAAGTTCAAAAGCATTATTTTGTTGTAAACGGCCGGTAAAATGTTCAATTATACTTTTGAAGTTCATTAGTTTAGAAATTGTTCCTTGCGAGAGTTCCTTTGCAAGTAATTCGGAATTTATTAAAACTTTCCATAAACTTATTTGGTTTGATATAGCAATTAATTCTATTTTCTCTAAAGTGGTTTTGCCAATTCCCCGAACCGGAAAATTTATGATACGTTTTAGAGCTTCGTCGTCATTATGGTTAATTATCAACCTAAAATAAGCAATAACGTTTTTAATTTCTTTGCGTTGATAAAATGATAATCCGCCATAAACTTTATATGGAATTCCATTGCGGCGTAATGCTTCTTCAAAAATACGCGACTGGGCATTTATTCTGTAAAGAATTACAAAGTCGCTGTAAGTAAAGTTATTTCGAGTCTTATAGTCTTTTAACATATTAGCAACAACATATCCTTCTTCGGTATCGGTAAGTGCTTTTTGAACCTTAATTTTTTCGCCCATCTCATTATTGCTCCAAATAGTTTTAGGAATACGGTTGCGATTGTAGCTTATAAGACTATTGGCAGCTTCTACAATGGTTTTTGTTGAACGGTAGTTTTGTTCAAGTTTATAAAGTTTGTAAGCAGGATAATCTTTTTTGAAATTCAGGATGTTTTCAATTTTTGCACCTCTGAAAGAATAAATGCTTTGTGAATCATCACCAACCACGGAAATATTTTGATTAAAAGAGCTTAATCTTTTAATAATAAGGTATTGTACATAATTTGTATCCTGATACTCATCAACCAGTAAATAATGAAATTGTTTCTGATATTTTTCGGTGATGTCGTTATTATTGCGAAACAAAATTATTGTATTCATCAATAAATCATCAAAATCCATAGAATCGGAAGCCTTTAACCGATTTTGATAAATAGTATAAATTTTTCCAATTTCGGGTTTTCTCATCCTTTTATCTTGCTCCTGAATAATAGTGCTGTTAATATAATTGGCAGGTATTACAAGATTATTTTTTGCCATGCTTATACGCCCATGAATTTCGGAAGCTTTATATTGTTTATCGTCTAGTTTAAGGTCTTTAATTACTGATTTTATAAGGCTTTTGGAGTCGTCAGCATCATAAATTGTGTACTTTTGAGAAAAACCTAAATGGCTACATTCAATTCTTAATATTTTGGCAAAGATGCTATGAAATGTACCCATCCAAAGATAACGTGAAGTTTCAAAACCAACTAACGAAGTAATACGTTCTTTCATTTCTTTAGCAGCTTTGTTTGTAAACGTTAATGCCATTATATTTCCTGCAAAAATTCCCTGCTCAAGCAAATAAGCTATACGATAGGTTAATACACGGGTTTTCCCCGAACCCGCACCTGCAATAATAAGGTTTGGTCCATTGTAATTAATAACAGCCTCACGTTGTGATGGATTTAAGTCGTTTAAAATATTTTTCACAGTATTATTTAATGGAATGGAAATACAAAAATAGAAATCAGAGCAATTAGAAATTAAAATGTTGTAAAAAATTATCATTCACCCTGTTAAATGCGAAGCAAAATTATTTAACAGGATTAACATGCTATCAATAATTGCTCTTCAAGAACTTAACGGGACTTCTAAAAATCGCTTTTTTTCGTTGAGATTCGATTTTAAAATTACTCACATATTAATTGTTTTTTAAAAGTAGAGACACACGTCCGTGTGTCTCTACTCCGGTTTTTAATAACTTTGCCAAAGTTTGAAACTTTAGCAAAGTTAAAAAAATCTAATTTTTAGAACCCCCCTTAATTCTTTTGAGGTCTCTTCCGGATTCGAACCGGAGTCTTCGGTTTTGCAGACCGGCGCCTAGCCACTCGGCCAAGAGACCATTTACAATTGCAAAAGTATGAAAATTTTTCTTTTCCCAATGAATTCTTTTATAAAAA
>PCSS01000027.1 GCA_002771395.1 Bacteroidetes bacterium CG23_combo_of_CG06-09_8_20_14_all_32_9
TGACTTTACAGACAGACTCTAATTAGCGAAATAATAAAATGAAACAGCGTGAGTAGTTACAAATATTTTGTTTCTTTCGGAACAGAAAACTCTTTTTCTTTTTTTTCCCGATGAAAGGGCATTGTAATACTGCCTCTTCTTTCAAAGTTCCTTCAACTTTTTCCGAAATTCCTTCAACTTCTATAGCAGTGCCAGAGATTATGCGGGAATAAAAGGATTATTAAATATTGAGGTAATTGAATGAACTATAAATTAGCACAAGCGGACGTTTGCGCTATTAGAGGTTTTTTTGTTTCTTTTTTGCAATTCACAGAAAAAGCCTTGCTTCTTCGAAGAAGCAAGGCTTTTATCAAGTTTGAAATTTTAGAATGGCTATTTTTTGCACTTTCATGCGTAACATAAGATTGTAAGTAAATCCGCAACAAAGAACAAACTGCTATGTAAATTCTGTAAATTTCATTTTTGTTTTTCATAGCCATCATTAGTAATTAGATTATGTATCGCTTGCGACGGTGATTTTTCAAATTCCGAAAAGCCGAGTTTTACCCATATTTCGTTAATTTTTGAAATTGTTTCTTTGTTTGAATAAACCGGATTTGGCCAAGGTTTTTTAAGATGAGGTTTTGAAGTACCATCAATAAAAAGAACTTTATCGGTGTTAATAATAATTTTTTTAATATCGCGTAACGGGTCAATATTTGCAAGGCAATGCCATAAAACAATATCTTTATTATAAATATTCAATCCTTTGTCGCATAAAATAAGGCATTTTAGATGAAAATTATTTTGATAAATATTCTTTATAAATATTTCGGGATTAAAACTTTCAGAATTTTCAATTTGAAGTAATATTATTCTGTATTTCAATAAAATACTATTAATTTCTATAACTTTATTTAATTCTTTACAATGCTTATAAATAATATTTTGCTCATTTACAGTCCAAAAAATTTTGGGCGAAGCAGAATTGCAAGTATCATCTATCAGCAGTTTTCCGCCATAAGCAAATTGATTAGTAGCGTGTTCCAAAGCATCTAATGGTCCGTCAGAAAAAAATAAATTTTGCGAAAAATCAATATTCTCAAGAATTGATTGGTAAACTTTTTCTTCGTTGTGCGGATTTTTAGTTGTAACAACGAGTACTTTATTCAGCATCATTTGCCCCATACCCCAAAGCGAATGAGCGACCTTTTGTGCCTGCCCCGGGTACTCGTTTTTAATTTGCACAATTACAAGGTTGTGAGCTACACCAAAACAGGGCATATTAATATCAATAACTTCGGGCAAGCCTGCCTTTTGTAACAACGGTAAAAAAATCCGTTCGGAAGCTTTTATAAACCAAAAATCTTCCTGCGGCGGAACACCAACAACAGTTGCCGGATAAATTGCGTTTTTGCGCCTTGTTATGCAAGTAACATGGAAAACAGGATAATTATCGGGTAATGAGTAAAATCCGGTATGGTCGCCAAATGGACCTTCATTAACTAAGGGCTGCATCGGGTCAACAAAACCTTCAATTACAAAATCTGCATCGGAGGGAACTTCAATATCCTGGGTTAAACATTTAACTAAATTAACACGTTTTTTTCTTAAAAATCCTGCAAGCAAATATTCGTCAATTCCATCGGGTAAAGGCGCTGAAGCACAATATGAATAAACCGGGTCGCCACCTAAAATAACTGCAATTGGAATTTTCTTTTTTTGTTTAAGATATTCTGAAAAATGTTTTGCCCCTGTTTTGTGTAAATGCCAGTGCATACCGGTTTCGGTTGCACTAAATACCTGCATCCGATACATTCCTGCATTTCTTATTCCCGAAATTGGATTTTTAGTATTTACAATTGGAAGAGTAATAAACTTACCTCCATCAAAAGGCCAGCATTTTAATATCGGAAGCATTGCAAGGTCGGGTTTTTTGTAAACCACATACTGACAAGGAGCATGACGTTTAGAAATTTTCGGGAAATAGGATGAAATTTTTTTAAGAAGACGTAAAGTTTTTAGTTCGGCTTTAAAATTTTGGGGCGTAAGCAATAATCTTTCTATAGTTGAATTGATATCATTTTCAACAGCAGAAAAATTATCAATGTTTAAAGCGGTACAAATTCTATCCTCACTTCCAAAAGCATTTATTAAAAGTGGAAATTGAGTACCGGTGTTTTCAAAAAGAAGCGCTTTGTTTTGTGATTTACTCTTTGAAATTCTATCGGTAATTTCTGTTATTTCAAGTTCCGGATTTACATACCCAGTTATTCGCAAAAGCTGCTCTTTTGCTTCAAGAGCCAACACAAATTCACTTAAACCATTATAAGGCATATTATTGCTTTTTGTTTTATGTTAATTGTTAATTGCCTATTGCCTATTGCTTATTGCCTATTGCTAATTGTTTATTGCTAATTGTATTAACGCAGGTACTTAAATTCACGACCGGTATAGCGTGCCGAACTGCCGAGTGTTTCCTCTATACGTAATAATTGATTGTACTTTGCAGTGTGTTCGGTGTGGTAAACTGATCCGGTTTTAATTAATCCTGTGTTAAGTGCAACTGCAAGTTCGGCAATAGTTGTGTCTTCGGTTTCACCTGAACGATAACTAATTATTGAAGTATATCCCCATTTTAAAGCAAGTTGAACTGTATTAATTGTTTCTGTTAAAGTACCTATTTGATTTGGTTTGATTAATATACTGTTAGCAACGTTTTCCATTATAGCTTTGGCAAGTCGTTGGGTATTTGTTACAAAAAGGTCATCGCCAACTAATTGAACAGTATTACCCATTATTTTGTTTAGTTCAGCCCATCCTGCCCAGTCATCCTGATCGAGCCCGTCTTCAATAGAAACAATCGGGTATTTTTTAATCAATGTTTCCCAGTAATTAATCATTTCATTAGTAGTAAGTTTCTGATTATCTTTAGGTAACAAATATACTTTTTCTTCGTTGTTATAAAACTCGCTTGCAGCAGCATCAATGGCGATGTAAATATCTTGTCCTGCTTTGTAACCTGCTTTTTCAATTGCTTTTATTATTAATTCAATTGCTTGTTCATTTGACTTTAAATTTGGTGCAAAACCACCTTTATCACCAACATTTGTAAAAAGTCCTTTTTCATTTAATATGTTTTCAAGACTATGAAAAACTTCTACTCCCATTCTTAAAGCATCGCTAAAAGTGTTGGCATTAGTGGGCATTATCATAAATTCCTGAATATCGAGCTTACTATTGGTATGAACACCGCCGTTTAAAATATTTATCATAGGAACAGGTAAAATATTGGCATTTATTCCGCCAATGTATCTGTAAAATGGCTGACCGGTAGTTAGTGCGGCAGCTTTTGCAGCAGCAAGAGAAACTGCAAGAATTGCATTTGCACCAATATGTGATTTATTGTCGGTGTCATCAATATTAATCATGGTTTGGTCAATACCAACCTGGTCGGCAACAAAAATTCCTTTAAGTTCATCGTTCAATACTTTATTTATATTGTAAATGGCTTTAAGAACACCTTTGCCAAGGAATCTTCCCTTATCTTTATCGCGTAATTCAACTGCTTCATATTTTCCAGCAGATACTCCCGATGGAATACTTGCCCTGCCTATAACACCTCTGTCGGTTACAAGGTCAACTTCTAAGGTCGGATTGCCTCTCGAATCGAGTATTTGGCGTGCAAAAATTCTTGATATATATCCCATAGCAATTTTTTTAATATCAATTCAACATTTATTATTGTAAACTTTTCTGAAGTTTGAAACTAACTATTAATGTACCCTCTTAATTTAACGAGGTAAAAGTAGCTAATATTTCATTACTAACCGAATAAAAAATGAACATCATAAGTAAAGACATTGATATTAAAGAGATATAACTGCTCATCAGGTGTTTTTTTCTAGCGCTGATTTCGCTGATAACTGCAGATATAATTTTTTTCAGCGAAAATTTGCGTTCACCCTGTTAGAAATCACTATTTCTATTCAGTTCATTTACCACGTTGGATATTGTTTTTGGTTCGTTCTTACTGATGATAAAATAAATTATCCAACGGGGTGAATTTTTAAGCTATCTAACAGGGTAAATCTGCGGGAAAAAAATTATGACATGAGTAGTAACCAAAAGTTATTAAAAACAAAACGGGAACTTTCTTACGAAAATTCCCGTCCATCAATTTAGGAGTTGCCTCCTTTATTGAGCCAGATTACTGTTATTATAGCCGGTAAAAAAAGATACTAGACCTTTTTAAACCCCGGGAGCGTTTTGTTTCCCGAAGGAAACTTTCGTTTTCCCATCACTTGCGTAAGCAGACCGTTTATTTGCACATCGTTACCGATGTTCAACTTTCCGGTCCGACATTGGATTGGACAACTGATTAAGGTAGTCCTTTCCTTTGTCTTGGCAACTCTGGATTACCCTGCATTGGTTTGAACCTTTGCATTACCCGAAACTTTCGGTGCCGTGTTTTGGTTACCCAAAATCGTGGTTTTACGTGGTAATTAAACCAACCGATTGCAGATTAGTACTTGCGGCTTGCGCCACTTGTCTATTTCTCCACTTATAAAGTTTTAACCTTATTTGTGGTCCGGCTCCTTTGCAGCGAGCTTTTTTTTGCAATTTTGCAATTGTTTGAAAGAACCCGGAAGTGTTTTATTGTTCTTATTAAGGAACAATTTGGCATTTCCCTTACTTAGCAGGTTGACTTTTTATCGCTCACCTGATGCCACAAATTTAAAGTATCTGAAATCCTAAATCAAATATTTTAAGTGTTTTTTATCAACAATGGATTAACAGAAGTTATTAACAAAATGTTAATTTCGCTGGAATTAACAGTAATATAAGGAATTAATTAATTATATCAATATCGAAATTTTTAAATATTAAAGATTCAAACCCTTACTCTGTATGTGTTTATAAATTTATTAACATAAATTTGAATTATGAACCGATTAAAGTTAATTTGTACATTCAAATAATTAAGGATTTGGGATTAAGTGTTTGTATAAAAATAAAATGGACAACTTTTGTTAATTATTTACTCATGTTATGCAAAAATATCTAAAAGGAGGCGCTTTCATTGTTAACGGGACTTCTAAAAATTGCTTTTTCTTTGTTGGACTTCAATTTTAAAATTACTCACATATTAAT
>PCSS01000175.1:0-16538 GCA_002771395.1 Bacteroidetes bacterium CG23_combo_of_CG06-09_8_20_14_all_32_9
AAGTATCATCAATAACATCGGCAATTGCATTATCAATTTCAACTTTAATCTTTTGGTATTGACCTTTAAGGTCAACCATTCTGATAGGTTCCATAAATAATTTTTAGAAGTGTAAAGATAGAAAAACCTGTTAATGTAAATTAAAAAACCCTGCCACTAAAAACTAAAACTCTAAATAACAAAGAATACATTTGTTGAATTTTCATAACTTAAGTGAAATTTTGTGTCTTTGCGCTTTAGTGGTAAAGAAACCTGTAACTTTTACAATTTCTTCTTTTTTAAAACATACCACGATATTGTAAGAAAAATTGCTATGTAACCCAAAGCCACTAAAGTATTTTCCCATAGAGGGATATTAAAAGGCACAACAGCAGGTTCTGAATTAGTAACCTGTCCATTAATTGTGGTATAAAATTGTGTTTGTGTTGAAATATGAAATACATCGGGAGCCGGGGTAAGGTTTGAAATTACTTTCATCGGGAAAAAAAACAGAATTTTATCGGGGAAAAAATTTCTTATAATCGGCTCTATCGGAAAAAAATACAGAATAAAAGTGATTATTGAAATCGCTGTATTTTTTAGTAAAAGTGATATCATCATAGCAAGCGACATGTAAGCAAATGCCTGAACAAAATAAACAACAGGCAGATATAAAGTATCAAAAAGTTGGGACCATGTTTCGGAAGTATTAAAAAATAATCCTGTAACAAAGGTTAAAATTATTACAAATGCAACACCTGCAACGGCAAATACAAGCATAAGAGCGACTTTTGCGAGAAACAATTCGTTACGTGAAAGACCGTCAATTACATGCTGACGAAAAGTTCGGAATGAAAACTCGTTGCAAATAAAAATCATTATCATTATGGCAAGCAGCAAATTAAACCAGCTTGCGAGCCATGTAGTGGTATTCCAAAGGTTTGGGAAGATGAAAAATGTTTTACTGTCTAATCCCGGGAAGTTAATATTTATTTGTGTGCTAATAAACAAGCAAAAAACATAAAGAACTGCCCAGAAAGAGGCAGGAACCCAAAAACCTGCGTAAGTAAATAATTTCAAAAATTCTATTTCAAGTAATCGTTTCATTTTTTCATTAATTTCAGGAATTGTTCTTCAAGACTTTGTGTGCGGGTTTCAATAGTATTCAGCATAAACCCGTTTTCAAATGCCAATTTATTAATATAAGATGAATCAAAAGGTTGCTGAACTTCAACCAAAATTCCTTTTTCAATAGTTGTAACATTCTTACAAACACCTGCCCGCACCAAAAATTCAAACAATTCTGTATTTCTATCTGATGAAAGAAAAATCTGCTCATTAGCCGATAAAAGTTCGTGAACTTTTCCGCTTTTAATTAGTTTACCTTTTTTAAGTATAGCCACATGCGTACATACTTTTTCAACTTCATCAAGAATATGGCTGGCAAGAATTATGGTTTTACCAAGTGTAGCTTGGTTGCGGATTATTTCCCTTATATCGGCAATTCCCTGTGGGTCGAGGCCATTGGCAGGTTCATCAAGGACCAGAACTTCCGGGTCGCCAAGTAAAACAGCAGCCAAAGCAAGGCGTTGTTTCATTCCAAGTGAAAATGAGTCGAAACGGTAATTTCTTCGTTCGTAAAGTCCTGTAATTTTTAAAACTCTTTCAATATCTGAGGATGAGATTTCTTTGATTTTTGCAGTAATTGTAAGGTTTTGCTGTGCTGTGAGATACGGGTAAAAATTGGGCGATTCGATAAGCGAACCGATACGTTTTTTATTATTGTTATTTTGGGTGTTATTAAACCATAAGTAGTTTCCGCAGTCGGGATAAATAATGCCCATAACAATCGAAAGTGTTGTTGTTTTACCGCTCCCGTTGGGACCAAGAATTCCAAATACCTGTCCTCCAGAAACTGAAAGTGAAAGATTATTTAACGCCTCAACTGCGCCATAATGTTTGGAAATATTTTCGATATGTAAAATTTCAGCGGTCATTATCTGATTCAAAATCTGAAATCTGAAATTGTAAAAAATGTACGGTTTTATTTTTTTTTCAGTATAGATTTATTCTTTTATTTACCTGTGAATATTGAGAAGTTACAAATTTAATTTCCCATTTCGGCAATAAACTTCAACCTCATTAACCGTATTTCATTTAGCGAATAATCGTCATCGTCAAGTTCTTTAAGTGCTGTATTTATATTATCGGTATTAGCTGTTCTAAAATAATTATAAAGCTCTGACTGTTTGTCTTCGTCAATTATTTGAGATATAGCATAACTCAAATTTATACGTGTTCCCGAATAAACTATTGCTTCAAGTTCATCTAACAGAGTTTCAAAGTCAATCCCTTTTGCATTACATATATCATCTAATGGGATTTTGCGGTCAATGCTCTGAATTATAAATACTTTCAAACTACTTTTATTGATAACAGATTTTACAACCATGTCCTGCGGGCGAACAATCTCATTTTCTTTTACATAAATTGAAATAAGTTCGGTAAAAGGTTGTCCATAACGTTGAGCTTTTCCAATTCCTACGCCAACAATATTTTTCAATTCTTCAATGTTGATGGGATACTGAATAGACATTTCTTCGAGCGAGGGGTCTTGAAAAATTACAAAGGGTGGTAAATTATTTTTTTTGGCAATTTGTTTTCTTAAATCTTTAAGCATAGCGAAAATAGTAGGGTCAGCAGCGTTATCTCCAATATGTCCTTTTGACATATCATCGTCGTCCCCTTCTTCGTATTCATGGTCGCGCACAAGCATAATTTCGTAAGGATGTTCTATAAATTCACGACCTTCATCACTAACTTTCAGTAGCCCATAATTTTCTATATCTTTTATAATAAATTTCTTAATCATGGTTTGTCTTATAACAGCCAACCAAAATTTTTTATTTTCGTCGGAACCGATTCCAAAAGAATCAAGATGATGATGATGATAGGTTTTAACAGAAGATGTTGCATTTCCGCAAAGAATATCGGAAATATGCTCGGCTTTAAATTTTTCCTGCGCTTCAATAATACATTGCAAAACGGTAACAATATGTTCGCTACCATCAAACTGAATTTTTGGATTCAGACAATTGTCGCAGTTCTCGCAGTTATCATCATTGTATTCTTCGCCAAAATAATTTAAAAGCAATTTTCTGCGACAAACCGATGATTCGGCATACGAAACTGTTTCGAAAAGCAGTAGTTTACCTATTTCCTGTTCGGAAACGGGCTTACCTTGCATAAATTTTTCAAATTTTTGAATATCTTTGTAACTGTAAAAAAGAATACACTGTCCCTCGCCACCATCGCGTCCTGCACGTCCTGTTTCCTGATAATATCCTTCAAGACTTTTGGGAATATCGTAATGAATAACAAATCTTACATCGGGTTTATCTATTCCCATTCCAAAGGCAATAGTAGCTACAATTACATCAATTGTTTCCATAAGAAAGGCATCCTGAGTATTTGTCCGTACATCGTGATCTAATCCGGCATGATATGGGAGCGCTTTTATTCCATTGGCAACTAATTGCTCTGCTATTTCTTCAGTTTTTCTTCGGCTAAGGCAATAAACTATTCCCGATTTACCTTCATTGTTTTTTACAAATCTGATAATTTCTGTTGTAGTATTCACTTTAGGACGTATTTCGTAGTACAGATTAGGACGGTTAAACGAAAATTTAAAAACATTGGCGTCCTGAATCATAAGAGTTTTTAAAATATCGTGTTGAACTTTTGGCGTTGCAGTAGCTGTAAGTGCAATTATTGGAGCAATACCTATTTCGTTAATCATTGGTCTTATACGCCTGTATTCGGGACGGAAATCATGTCCCCATTCCGAAATACAATGAGCTTCATCAACTGCATAAAACGAAATTTTTGTTTTTTGTAAAAACTCAATATTTTCTTTCTTGGTAAGGGATTCGGGAGCAACATAAAGCATTTTTGTTTTTCCCGATATAACATCTTCCTTAACATTTACAATTTCGGCTTTATTTAATGATGAATTAAGAAAATGTGCAATTCCGTCTTCGTTACTGAAAGAGCGGATTGCATCCACCTGGTTCTTCATCAATGCTATAAGAGGTGAAATAATAATAGCTGTTCCCTCTGTTATTATTGCCGGAAGTTGGTAACACAATGATTTTCCACCGCCAGTAGGTAATAATACAAAAGTATTTCTGCCTGCTAATAAATTGTTAATAATTTCCTCCTGGTTTCCTTTAAAAGTACTGAACCCGAAATGTTTTTTTAAAAGTACGCGTAGTAATTTTTCTTTTTGTTTGTCCATTTATTTCTTCTTCTCTTTGAACTATTTTGTTGTTAATGTCAAAAAAAATAATTTTGTAACCTAAAATTAGAGTATTTTTATCATTTATGCAAATTTACTATTAATAATTTTGACAAACTCACAAAAATTGAAGACAAACGATAGTATTAAAGCGCTTGCTATAAAAACAGTATTAGCCGAAGCGGAGGCTATAAAAAAAATCGCTTTATTGATAAATGAAGATTTCGCAAAAGTAGTGAATCTCATTTTTTCAGGTAAAGGCAGAGTTATTGCTACCGGGATTGGAAAAAGTGCAATTATTGCACAAAAACTTGTCGCAACGCTTAACAGTACAGGTACTCCTGCTGTTTTTATGCATGCTGCCGATGCAATTCACGGTGATTTAGGCATAGTTTTAAGCGATGATGTTGTAATTTGTATTTCAAAAAGCGGTGATACTCCCGAAATAAAAGTGTTGATACCTGTTATTAAAAATCAGGGAAATAAAATTGTTGCTATTGTTTCAAATACAAACTCATTTTTGGCACATAATGCTCATTTTGTCTTAAAAGCGACCGTTGACAAAGAAGCCTGTCCAAACAACCTGGCTCCAACATCAAGCACAACCGCACAATTAGTTTTATGCGATGCTTTAGCCGTTTGTCTTCTTTATAAACATGGATTTTCTAAAGACGATTTTGCCAGGTATCATCCCGGCGGAACAATAGGTAAAAAACTTTATATGCGCGTTAGCGATTTATATAAACATGATAATCCGCCTAAAGTTCAATTACATGAAAGTATAAAATCTGTAATTATTGAAATTTCATCAAAAAGATTAGGAGCGGCTGTTGTAACCGACCAAAATGATAAAGTGCTTGGTATAATTACCGATGGCGATTTAAGACGAATGTTAGAGAAACAAAATGATATTAATACTATTACTGCAAAAGATATTATGTCGCCTTCGCCAAAAACCGTTTCGCCCGATGAAATGGCGATTAACGCTTTTTATATTATGGAAAAAAATAAAATTACTCAATTAGTGGTTTGTAAAGATAATAAGTACAAAGGATTGCTTCACCTTCACGACATTTTGCGTGAAGGCATTGTTTAAAAATTAAAACATGGAAAATCAAAAAATAAAACTGCGTACCGAAAATCTTGTAAAGAAATATCACTCAAGAATAGTTGTTAATAAAGTTTCTGTTGATGTAAGTCAAGGTGAAATTGTTGGATTACTTGGACCAAATGGCGCCGGAAAAACCACATCTTTTTATATGATTGTAGGTTTAATAAAGCCAAACGAAGGAAAAATATTTTTTGATAATGTTGAAATAACAAAGGAACCTGTTTACCGCCGGGCACAAATGGGAATTGGCTATCTTGCACAGGAAGCGTCAATTTTTCGCCAAATGACAGTTGAAGATAATATTCGCTGTATTCTTGAGATGTCAAAATTTCCAAAAACCGAACAAAAAGATAGATTAGAATCATTACTTAAAGAATTTGGTATTAACGGAATTCGCAAAAGCCTGGGGATTCAACTTTCGGGAGGTGAACGCCGACGTACCGAAATTGCCCGTGCCCTTGCACTTAATCCTAAATTCATTCTTTTAGATGAACCCTTTGCAGGCGTTGACCCTATTGCCGTTGAAGATATTCAGGAAATTGTATTAAAACTTAAAGATAAAAATATAGGCATTTTAATTACCGACCACAACGTTCACGAAACACTTTCTATTACCGACAGAGCCTATTTACTTATAGTAGGAAAAATTTTTAAATCCGGCACTTCCAAAGAACTTAGTGAAGACGAGGAAGTACGAAAACTGTATTTAGGAAAAAAATTTGAGTTAAGAAATTAACTATACTGTGCTTTGCCCATACTCAAAAAAAAATCATACTTTTTCCTGCCTCCTGTTTCTGTGCATTCAATGTAAAAAATATTATACAGACCGGGTATCTATAGTTATTTTAATATTACCATTTTTCGCATTTTTTTTTCGGAACTTGTTTCCAGACTATAATAATAAATGCCAGGAGCAAGATTTTTTGCATCAATTTCTACTTCATGTTTTCCCCTGTTCATTTGTCCATTGAAGACCTCAGCAACAGGTTGCGCAAAGTCATTATATATCATAATCCGAACTTTATCTGAAGAAGGCAATTCTAATCCAATAGTGGTTTTGCCTGTAAACGGATTTGGATTGTTTTGGTATAATATAATTGAAGAAGAAAGTATGTTGTTATTATTGAATCCTAATACAGTTGAGGCTTGTTTTAATACAATTTGGTTGTCAGGATCAAAAATGAGGTTGATGGGTTGTTTATTAAAAGTAAAACTGAAAATTTCATTATTCTGACTATTCATTACTTTAACAACAGTATCGCTTCCTCCGGAAAAATTTATAAGTAATTCAATGGGCATTTTGAAAAAGCCTGTATTCGTTTGAACTTGGTTTGCTAAAAAGTTCACTGTCCAATTTCCACCACCAATATTCGCGATATTATATTCGTTATGATAAACAGGATGATTTGGCTGGCTAAGCCATTCGTTGAAGTACCATTCCAGATTTTGTCCGCATACCTGATTTATCTTGGAAACAAAATCAGGAATAACTGCAGATTTGTATTTAAAGTTTGTTGTGTCTCCTGCGTATTCCTTAAGCGAAGCGAAGAACAAAGAATCTCCCACTGTATAGCGGAACATGTGAAGCACACAAGCCCCTTTGCAATAAGTTACAGCATAATTGAATAGCTCATTCTGAGGTGGAGTAGTAATTGCCCAGTTAGGATTAACAATTGCCCACCCTGGATTATGGCTAAGGTAATAATTTGCATAATAATCAATATCCGACTTGTATTGATAATAGCTATAAGCATGCTCTGACCATAACGCTTCAATATAAGTTGCAAAACCTTCGTTCAGCCATATATCTGACCATGTTCCGCAGGTAATCATATCACCGAACCATTGATGTGCAAATTCATGTGCTGTAAGATATTCATCCCAGCAATCAGGACAAAAACTAATAAGGGTCTGATTTTCCATACCACCCCATATAAATTGAGCATCAAGAGTAGCAAATCCGTTTTTTTCGAATGGATGTTCACAAAATTTGTTGGAATAAAAATCTGTCATATCAAGAATAATACTTTCGGAAGGTGTAGGATCTTCACCTGCATTGTAATAATACCTGATAGGAACAAGTGTTGTTGGACTTGAAAGCATAGGCCAGTATAATATATCAAGATTGTATCCAACCTTAGAAGTAATAACTGTAAGGTAAGTTGCTACAGGATCACGACTAATCCAATGATAATAAATAGTATCAGCAATATGAATAGAATCCTGAAGTCTTCCGTTTGATGCAAGTAAAACATTATCCGGTACTTTTGCAGTAAAATCGAGTAATGCTTTGTCGGATGGTTTATCCCAGCAAGGAAACCAATCTCGGGCACCTTCCGGCTCACAATCAGTAAAAGCAATTCCACCTCCTGTAAAGAATGAATCGTACACATTAAGATGATGGTAAGCAATCATTACTTCGGCAATCTCACCGGCATTGTATGTTCTGTCAAGAGTTACAGTAAGAATATCACCGGTATGAAGGAATGAAATACCTGCTATACTCACAGAATCAATAACTATGGATGAATTAACCGCATTAAGCAGTATAATGTTCAGGGCTGTATCTACTCTGAACCGGATAGTTACCGTTCCACTGAAAGAATGTGGATAAGGGGTTGTATAGCAATTATAAAGATTAAGATTGAGCGTATATTTCAATACGTCAAATGAATGCTTTGGGGAATTTAAAGATTTTTGTTGAAGAAAAGGTTTTTCGTGAATTTTTTTCTGATAACAATTCCATGAACCATAAGATTCCATCTGCCTTTGCGAGAATGACCATAAAGAAAAGAACATAAGAATTAACACAAGCAAAGTGTGTTTTCTTAAAAATAGCAAGCGGGTTTCGACCATTATTTGTTTCATTTTTTAAATTTTTAAAATACAATACAAATATAAAAATTTTATTATTACATTTGTCTTAAATAAATTTTTTAATTTTTAAACAATGCTCAAAGGTTATAATTGCTGAAAAAACGAATACAGTAATGCTCATAAGTTTATTGCTAAATTTTATAGCAATTGCAACTAAAAATCTTATAGTTACAGTCCTTCTATCGCAAAATAAAATTTCAAGTTCAAATTTCAGATTCCAAATTTCAGATTCCAAATTTCAAATTACCAAGCTCCCTTTGAATTTGATATTTGGGATTTGGAACTTATTTTGAATTTTGCTTTGAATTGAATTTGAAAACCATTGCGATTTTAGTTTACGACAAGTTAGGATATCTGAAGGTTGCAAAAACGTTGCCTATACAAGTCCCGTTAAAAATTAATACTCCAATGGCAACGCCTTAATTTCTTCGTTAGTAAAAACCGGACCGTCTTTACAAACATATTTTTTGCCCACCATGCAATGTCCGCATTGTCCAATACCACATTTCATGCGGTTTTCGAGGGTTGAGTAAATATTATTGTCGGAGAAACCGAGTTCGTTTAAAACCGTTAACGATAATTTAATCATAATTGGTGGTCCGCAAATAAGAGCGATTGTATTTTCGGATTTTGGAGCGATTTTTCTGATAACATCAGGAACAAAACCAATGTGTCCTTTCCATTCGGGGTTTTCGCCGCCAGGATCAACCGTTACTGCCAAAGTTACTTTAGGGTTTTTTGACCACTCTTTAAGTTCATCTTTATAAACTAATTCTTCAATTGATTTTGCACCGTAAACAATGGTTATATGACCAAATGTATCGCCCAAATCTAAAACATTCCAAATAACACAGCGCAAAGGTGGTAAGCCGATTCCTCCTGCAACAAAAACAATATTTTTCCCTGCCCAATTATTCATCGGAAAAACATTTCCGTAAGGACCGCGAAATCCGAGAATGTCGCCTTCTTCGCATCGTGCCAGTGCATTTGTTACGCGTCCTGCTGTACGAAAAGTACATTCAATATAATCTTTACGTGTTGGCGACGAAGCTATACAAAAGGTGCTTTCGCCCTCGCTAAATATAGAATATTCGCCAAACTGACCGGCTTTAAAACTGAATGCCGCTTTATCTTCGGGATTTACAAACTCTAATCTGAATGTTTTAACATTTACAGCTTCGTTGATTACTTTTGTAATCTTCATTTTATAAGGAATATACCAACTTTTTTCCATTATTGTAAAATTTGAAGAGCCTGATTATAAATATTCAGATGAGCCGGACAAGCCGCAATGCAACGTCCGCAGCCCACGCAACTGATTTTTCCTTCTGTATCCTGAGTATAAACAAATTTGTGCATAATGCGGTGTCTTCGCCTTTCAACCTGACTGGGGCGAGGATTGTGTCCCGAAGCATGTTTTGTAAATAAACCCATTCCGCAAGCATCCCAGCATATCAATCTTTGTCCGTTTTGGGTGTTTCCTTCATCCTGCACGTCAAAGCAAGTACATGTAGGGCAAACAAAAGCGCAAGAGCCGCAACCTAAACATCCCATTGAAACTATTTTCCATTTTTCGGAATTATACTGTTCGCTTAACTTCTTTAAATAAGCTACTTTATTATCAATGCTGACATTGGGTACAGGTTTTTTAATTTCAGCAGGCTTAACATCACTTGCCTGAGGGGATAAAATTTCATTTCCTCTGTCGTTAAAATAAATATCGTACCCGTTTTCCGAAGTTTTAATTAAGACATCAGTTTTATTGGAATAGTTTTTATCAATGCCCAATTCTTCACAAAAACAACCGTCAAATTTCTTTTCGCATGCAATTGTAACTGAAATAAAAGTATTTAGTTTTTGAAGTATATCAGGGTCCGATTTAAAGAATAAACGCAAATAATCGAATCCTTCATTATCGCATGGTCTCAATCCGATTACAATAACATTATTTAATGAGTTTTCATTTTTACTTATAAAAACTTTATCCTTTTCTTTAGCAAACTTAAAAAGTATATCATATTTAGGTAAAACAACTTCTTTGGCAGAATAGACAGTACGCTCGTTTAAAATAAGTTCATTAAAATTTTTAATTTCAGAAAAACAAGTAACTCCGTTTTTTTTAACGGGACCAATAACAGTTTTTCCTTTATAAATTAAACCATCAACCCATGATTGTAGTTGCTGATTACTGTAATGTATCTGTTTGTTCAGCATATTATTATTTAATAAAATCAACTTTTTCGTCAGGTTGGAAGAAATTTAAAGCGTATTTGATTGAGCTGTCATCGCTGCTGAAAGCTTCGGATATTTTGTTATGTAAGCCTTTGTTTAAAATGTTAAGTGGAATATTTGCCGGGCAAACTTTTACGCACTCATCGCATTCTGTGCAGCGACCGGCAAGGTGCATTGCACGCATTACATGCCATTCAAAAATTCCGTGTAGCGAAGCAGGAACAGGTATCCACTGCGGAATATTACACTCCGTTGTGCAGGAACTGCAATAACACATCGGGCAAGCAGCACGGCAGGCATAACATTTGGTACATAATTCCAGAGTTTTCATCCAGTAATTCCATCGCTCCTCCATAGACATTTTCTTAACGTTTTCAAGTTCTTCATCAACAAGAATTGTACTTTGTTTTAAACCGCTTAAATAATCTTCGGCTTGTTTTTCGCTTGTAATTTCAATAAAATCATCATCAGTTGGAATTAATAAAAATAACTCTAAATCTTTTAACTGATTTTCAAATTTCAATTGAAAAAAAGTTTTTACTCCAAAGTAATTGCAAACAATTCCAATAGATTTGAACGATTTAATTTCTTGTTTGTTAAGATAAGCAAAAAAATTCCTCATTTCGTTAATTGCTATCACAGAAGAAATAATGTCGTTTTCGGACAAAATAAAATGCGGAATTACAAAACCATTGCTATCTTTTGCCTGTGAAATAATAAGGTTTACACCTTTTTCTTTCATAAGGTAAGCAATATGTTGATTAATTTTTTGGTTCATTTTACTTTAATTATTCTTTCTAAAATTTTTTTATTATGCACTTTATTATGAAATAACTGGTTCAGTTTTTATTTCTCTATCAGCGGTTTTATTATCCAAAGGAAATTGTAGTTTTTTGAGTAATATTTTTTTAAATTCGGAATATGGTCCGAGTTTCTTCAATTCTTCCACAGCATCAGTAACAACTTTTGCCCATTTTGCTCCCTCGGCGGCAGAAACCCATGTAAAGAAAATTCTGCGGGTATCAAAACCCATAATGTCTAAAACTTCTTTAAAAACAACCCACCTGCGTTGTGCGTGAAAATTTCCGGAAGTGTAATGGCAATCGTTTGGATGGCAACCCGAAACAATTAATCCGTCAACGCCTGAGTCGAATGCTTTCATAACAAGCATAAAATCAATTCTTCCGGTGCAGGGGAAACGTAAAATTCTAACATTTGACGGATATTTCATGCGGCTTGTTCCGGTAAGGTCGGCACCGGCATAAGTACACCAGTTACACACAAAAGCGGCTAATTTTGGTTCAAAGTCTTCCATATATTTAAAAATTTAAAGCCATTACTTCGGTAAACATTTGTTCATTTGTAAATCCCTGTATATCTATAGATTTATTTCGGCAGAAAGCTACGCAAGTTCCGCATCCCTGACACAATCCTCCATTAACATACGCTACAGTTTTAACAACTTCGCCATTGCGGTTTTTTATTTCTTCTTTTTCAATTGCCTTGTACGGACATACCGGTATGCAAAGTAAACATCCTGTGCACGAAGAATATTGGGGAGGAAAAGTCCTATTAACAAATGCTACCTGAGGTTCGCGCGTAAGTTCATCATTAGAGAATAAAATTGTTACTTTACTGGCAGCAGCCGACCCTTGCGAAACAGATTCGGGAATATCTTTTGGTGCCTGGCAAGCACCTGCAAGAAAAATTCCGCCGGTATTTGTTTCAACGGGTCTTAATTTTGGATGAGCTTCGCTTAAAAAATGATGTTTATCGTAACCAATGTGTAATTTTTGAGCAACAGATTCTGAATCGGCATTGGCAACTATTGCAGTCGCAAGTACAACCATGTCGGCTTCTATTTCAACAGGCTGCGCATTTAAAAGAGTATCAACACCTTTAACGATTAACTTTCCGTTACTTTCGTAAATTCTTGAAACTCTGCCGCGTATATAATTTACATCATCTTCTTCAATAGTCCGGCGAACAAATTCATCGTAATTTTTTCCATTAGCGCGGATATCTATATAAAAAACATAAGCCTTGCCTTCGTGAAATTTATGTTTGTAGAGCATAGCATGTTTTGCAGTGTACATACAACAAATTTTTGAACAATATTCAATTCCTTTGGCTTTGTCGCGGGATCCGGCACAGGCAATAAAAACGATTGTTTCGGGAACTTTACCATCAGAGGGACGTTTAATTTCGCCTAAAGTTGGACCCGAAGCGGATGCAAGACGCTCAAACTGAAGACCGTCAATAACATCTTTATATCTTCCGTAACCGTATTCAGGGAAGAAATCGGTATGTTTAATTTCAAAACCTGTTGCTACAACAACTGCTCCGGCATTTACTTCAATAATTTCATCTTTTGTTTCAAAATCAATAGCACTTGCAGGACAAAGTTTTTTGCAAACTCCGCATTTTCCGTTTTTTACAAAGTAAGTGCATTGTGTTCTGTCAATAACAGGTTTATTTGGAACAGCTTGTGGAAACGGAACATATATAGCGGTTCTTTTGCTTAATCCGGTATTAAATTCATCGGGAATTTTCTTAACGGGGCATTTAGACCAGCAAACGCCGCAAGCAGTACAAATTTTCGGGTCAACACTTTTGGCTTTAAGCCGGATACGTGCTTTAAAATTACCTATAAAACCATCAAGCGATTCGAGTTCGGCGTAATTGTAAAGTGTAATGTTAGGATGTTGGGCGACTTCAACCATTCTTGGAGTCAAAATACATTGCGAGCAATCAAGAGTAGGGAATGTTTCGGAAAGCATTGCCATGTGTCCGCCTATGGAAGGGTCTTTTTCAATCATTAGCACTTTATGCCCGGCATTGGCAATATCAAGCGCGGCCTGAATTCCTGCAACTCCGCCTCCTAATACAATGGCAGTTTTTGTAACCGGAACTTTTATAGGTAATAGTTTTGTGTTTCTTTTTACTTTTTCGACCAGCATTCTAAGTATCTCAAATGCTTTAAATGTTGTTTCTTCTCCTTTAGGATGAACCCACGAACAATGTTCACGAATATTTGCCATTTCGCACAAATACGGGTTTAATCCTGCTTCGGCACAGGCTTTTCTGAAAGTCGGTTCGTGCATTCGTGGTGAACAGGCAGCAACAACAACTCCGTTTAATTTATGTTCAATTATGGCATTTTTTATTTTGCTCTGACCGGGGTCGGAACACATATATTTATAGTCTATACTAAAAGATACTCCGGGTATTTCGGAAGCCGATTTTGCTACAGACTCGCAATCTACGGTTGATGCAATGTTTTCACCACAATGACAAATAAACACTCCTATGCGGGACATTCTACTTTATTTTGTGAATAAACGTTTGAAACCATTTTATCATTTTTTACAAAATGCCTGTGTAATCCGAGTTTTTCTGCCGGAATACCAAGCGCCATTCCTATTAACTGGGTAATAAATAAAACAGGGATATCAATTTTGGCAGTTAATAAAGAATTTATATCAGGTCTTCTCATGTCAAGATTTGAATGGCACATGGGACAGGCAACTGCAACTACTTCAGCTTTTTTATCGGCAGCGTCGCGTAATATTCTCATAGATAATTTTGAAGAAATATCACCTCTTGCAATTGACAGTGATGCACCGCAACATTCTGTTTTAAAATTCCAGTCAATTGGATAAGCACCACATTTTGCAAGGATATTTTCCATCACCACAGGGTCTTCGAACCGTTCGGTTTTCATTATTTGAGGCGGACGCACCAGCAAACAGCCATAATAACAAGATACCTTTAGATTCAATTTATTTTTGATTTTATCTTCAATCAACGGAAGAATTTTTTCAGATAAAAACTTGAGCGGATTAAACAGTTTTATTGTTGCAGTAAATTTAATTTTAAGTATTTCACTTACTTCAGCAAGCAATTTGGCATCTTGTAAAAGTTGATGTTGGGCAGTTGCAATACGGCTGTAGCAGGCAGCACACGGAATAAGTAATTCGGTAAAGCCTTGTTGCTCTGCAAGTGCCAGAATTCTTGAAGGTAACAAAAGAGCCAATTCGTGATTTAATGCGTGTGCCGATGAGGCACCACAACAATTCCACTCGCCTATTTCCTGTAAGGTAATTCCGCAAGATGTGGCAACTGCAACCAACGATTCGTTGTATTCTTTGCTTGTACCTGTTAAGGAACATCCCGGATAAAAACCAATATTCATATTTATTTTGGATGATTTAAACTTTTAAAAATTTTCTTAATCTGATTTTGTGATTTTAACTTACGTGGTAAAAAGTGAAGTTTCCCTTTGCTGATAAGAGACGGAACTAACATAACATCTTGAAAAAACGCCATTGTGTCTAACTTATATCCTATAATAAAACCGGCTTCGTGCAAACGTCCGTTTTGTTTTACCGACTTTAAAAAATTCTTATGAAAAGCCAGTATTTTTTTTGCTCTTGGATTTACCTTTTTCTCTTTAATAGATTTTTCACGCAAATAATCCATTACCGCAGGCAAATCAATTTCTTGCGGACAACGTGCAAAACATGTTTGGCAAGATAGACAAAGCCATATACTATATGATTTAATAATTTTATCGTCATTTTGCGGATTTCCGTATTGCATCATCCGAATTATTTGATTGGGCGGAATATCCATATCTTCGGACAGAGGACAACCTGCTGTACACTTGCCACATTGATAGCACTCATTCAAATTGAGTTTCAGTTTGTCGTTCAATCTATATTTTATGCCTGAATGAATTATGCAAAAAGTCAAATTATTTGATTTTATAAATTTAATAAACTTTTGAATAAAAAATAATTTTAAACATTATTCAGTGTCTGTCCGTAATTTTTGTTTAAAAAAATTTTCTCCCGCAGAACCGCTGATTTTTGCTGATAAAAAATAATATTTCTGCGAAATTTGCGGGAAATATTGACTTTATGAACAAGCACTATTTAGTTAAATTTAGGTACAATATTAATTTTAGAGGGGTTCTAAAAATTAGATTTTTCGAGGCTTGCGAATTTTTCAAAGCCGGAGTGTACTGTTGTAAATGAGGATTTTGAA
Source organism: Bacteroidetes bacterium CG23_combo_of_CG06-09_8_20_14_all_32_9 (assembly GCA_002771395.1). GTDB lineage: Bacteria > Bacteroidota > Bacteroidia > Bacteroidales > GWA2-32-17 > GWA2-32-17. The sequence goes on from PCSS01000175.1 coordinate 15,546, forward strand.
AAATGAGCATAACAAAGAAAAAGCAATTTTTAGAAGTCCCGTTTAGCATTATAAAAATTGCAAATATCTATAAATAAATTAATAATTATTATGTTTAATAACATTTAAAAATATGTTAAAGAATATATAGAGTTTGTTTATAAATTCTGCTGACTGCGTTATGCTCATCTTTAATGTCAGTCATTTACAACAGTAAACTCCTGACATTCAAGACTCGAAAGCCTTGTCATCAAACTTTATATTCCAGACTCTTGATATTACGGACAGACACTATATAAATTGATATTTTCTATATTGTTTCTTAAACAAAAGCAGATTGTTTGAAATCCTTTATATTTGCATACTGAAAACGGGATAAAACATTACTTTTTTTTCGGTCCCAAATTCCACCCTGTCCCAAACTTTATTCAGGATTGTTCCAGGGTTTAAGTCCCATATTCAAAGAGGACTTGTAGCGTAGGTTTTGGTTCTTGAAACTTGGGATTTGGGGCTTTGACCTTGAAAGATGTACAAATTTATCCTGTGCAATGTATAAACTATTTATAGGAGAGATGGCAGAGTGGTCGAATGCGGCGGTCTCGAAAACCGTTGTTCGCTTTCCGGCGGACCGGGGGTTCGAATCCCCCTCTCTCCGCTAATATCAGACCATCTGACCTATCCTTAAAAATCTTATGGTTACAGTCCTTTTATTGCAAAATAAAATTCCAAGTTCAAATTTCAGATTCCAAATTTCAGATTTCAAATTACTAATGTTCGTTAATATAGAACTTTCCAAAAGTTTTAAACTTTTGGAAAGTTGTTGTAACTTTGAATTTAAAAAGTAATATTTTTGCGTATAGTATTATAAATTAAAAGTTTATGTGTTTCTATTTACTTGTAGGGTACAAACGGTGGACAAAAACATACAAAAACTGTTTTGAAAATCTAAAGTTATAAATACCTTTCAAATTACTGCCATTAACAATTTACTCTGTTGTAATCTCCTTTCAAATA
>PCSS01000175.1:16563-16705 GCA_002771395.1 Bacteroidetes bacterium CG23_combo_of_CG06-09_8_20_14_all_32_9
TGGTTATTCAGAAAGATATGGTTGTAATCTCCTTTCAAATAGATAGTATGCACACGGAAACCGATGAGAAGGGACAATTTATTTTGTTGTAATCTCCTTTCAAATAGATAGTATGCACACGTAATCACCTAAAAGGTTAATA
>PCSS01000152.1:0-4082 GCA_002771395.1 Bacteroidetes bacterium CG23_combo_of_CG06-09_8_20_14_all_32_9
TTTCACTACATTATTAATGGGAAAAACTTATGGTGGGTTCTAAAAATTAACAAATTGCGTCATGGCGGGCTTGTTCCGAAGCTTCGGAACGCCATCTCATATTAAAGGCAGAGCTTCGTTTTGTGAGATGGTGAAACAAGTTCAGCATGACGTGCCGTTAATCTTAGAACCCCTCTTATGACATAACAATTATCAGCCAAAAAAAACATACAGGATAAATTATAATTTGATACCTAAAACCGTTATATCATCAGTTTGTTCATTGTCCTCTTTCCAAGAAAATAAAAATTTTTCAAGAGCCGTTTTTTGTTCTTCCATTGCCAAAGTTTGTATTTCTGACAATAATATTTTGAATCGTTTTGAAGTTATTTTTTTGTCTTTATCTCCACCAAATTGGTCAAGATAGCCATCAGAGAATAAATAAATAGCATCGCCCTTATTTATTTTCGTTTCATGATTCGTAAAACTACTCATAACCTGATGAATAGCTATAGGCATTTTATCGGGTTTTATTTCGACTAAACCTGAAAGGTTTGTCTCATTAGGAAATATATATAATGGATTATTTGCACCAGCATATTGAAGTGTTAAATCGTCATAATTTATTGAACATAATACCATATCCATTCCATCTACTTGCTCCCCCACGGTTCCTGTTTGGTGTAATACATTAATAATTTCTTTACGTAAACGTTTCAAAATTAATGACGGCATTGTTATATATTCGTTAATAACTTTTTCTTTCAAAATAGACATGCCTAACATACTCATAAAAGCACCTGGTACGCCATGTCCAGTGCAATCAGCAACAGTAATAACCAACTGCTTTTCCACCTTAGCAATCCAGTAAAAATCGCCACTAACAACATCTCTTGGTTTGAACAATACAAAAGAATCGTTAAAATAGCTCTTAACGACTTTCACATTTGGAATTAACGCTTCTTGAATTTTCAATGCATAATTAATACTATCAGATATATGCTTATTTTTTTCTTCAACTACTTTCGACATCATTAGAACTTTTTCTTTTTCCTTGTGAGCAAGCATACTTATATCGAATAGTTTCTTATTCCTATCTTTTGCTCTTTGTTTTTCTATTTCCAGTTTTTCGTTTTGAATTTTTATTTTCTCTTCTGCTAATTTTATTTTAGTAATATCAGTATCAATCGCAACCATTCTATTAACAATACCGTTTGAAATTACCGGAGTTAAAGTAGTTTGAATCCAATAATCTGCATTTTCAATTGATTTTTTTTGTGTATAAATTATTGGTTGTTTAGATTCTACACAACTTCTAAAATGTTTATGTACTTCAAATGAAGGATCTAACAGCGAAAGATTTTCTCCGCACATAAGAACCACCTCATTTAAAATTTCACCATAAAGATGGGTAAATGCTTTATTACGAAATTCTATTGTTCCGTCTATGTCGTAAACGGTAATTGCATTTGCAGATTCATTAACAGCTAAAGACAGTTTATCAAGTTCTTTATTTGATTGTTCTAGTTTTTTTGCATTATTGTTTATTTCGATAGTCCTTTCTTCAATAGTTTTTTCTAAAAGCAATTTATCTCGTTTTAATTTTTTTTCTCGAAACTTAATATAAGAATAAATACTAATAATAATGAGTAAAAAATAACCAATATATGCCCAAATAGTTTTATGCCATGGTGGTTTTATAATAATTTTTATTGTAGCATAATTTTTATTCCAGATGTTGTCATTGTTAGAACCCGTTACTTTAAAATAATACTCGTCAGGAGGAATGTTAGTAAAAGTTACTTTATTGGATTGAGTAGTAATCCAACTTTTATTAAATCCCTCAAGCATATATTTATATTTATTCTTATGAGGTTCGGTAAATTCCAAACCGGCAAATCCTATGGTAAAAATATAATCGAGGTAGGATAATTCTATAGTACTATTTTCATTGATGTATATTTCGCGAATTATATTATCATTTAGAACTTCGAAGGTATTAATTACAATTTGAGGGATATTTGGATTATCGAAAATTGAATCAGGGTAAAATGAATTAATACCCTTTATTCCACCAAAGAATATTTCTCCATTTGTTGATTTACATCCAGCATTAATGTTAAATTCCATACCCTGAAGGCCATCTTTGATGTCATAGTTTTTAAATGACGGATTTATTTTATTAAAACAGGATATTCCTCTATTAGTCGAAAGCCATAATTGCTTTTTATTATCCTCAAACAGACAATAAATCATATTATTTGCTAACCCATTTTTTGTGGTAAATTTCTTTATTTTTTTATCATTAAAATTATACTTTATAAGACCTGAATTAACACCAAACCATAAAATTCCTTCTGAATCTATAAATAGTTTTCGTGATGAACAATTTTCTTCGAAAAATATTTTTTCAAAAAAATCGTTTTTTTTATCAAATTTACTTACTCCATTTTCAGTACCAATTAATAAAAAACCACTTTTGTCTTCTTCAATGCTATAAATTAGATTATGACCAAGATTGGGGTAAAAGGCAGAAAAGTATCCTTTAATTGACTCATTATACCGGTCAATTTTGTATAATCCTTTGTTGGAAGCTATCCAGACTAATTCGTCATTATCTTCAAAAATGTCGTAAATACGTACATTTTTAAAAATGGCGTTGTTTATAAAAGAATAATATTCATAAATAGGTTCAAATTTATTTTTTGAAATGTTAAAAATGTCAATTCCATCGCGAGTGCCAATCCAATAACTTCCATCTTTCATTCTTTCAATTTCGTGAACATAATCATTACTGATTTTAAAATTGGATGGACATTTTGAAGAATAAAACTTAACCTCACCGGTTGCTCTGTTATAAACATTTAAGCCATTACCCCAGGTACCTATCCAAAGAATATTTTTATTTTCGAGAAATAATGAAGCAATGTCATTACTGGAAATATTAATCGGATTCGAAACCTGACTGTTTCTATATAAAACAAACTTTTTGGGTTTTAAATCACATTTATTTATTCCACCGCCATTCGTACCTGCCCATAAAATATCAGATTTATCGAACATTAAGGAATTAATTGTGTTTTCAGAAATGCTTGCGGGTATATTTGTATTATACTGAAATACTTCAATTTCTTCTTGTTTAGAAATAAATGATTCCGAAGGAATTTTTATCAATCCTTTCCCCTCAGTACCAACCCATAAGTTATTTTTTTTATCCATACACAGAGATAAAACGTTAAGTTGACCCGCAATTTTAATATTTAAGTATTGCTTAAAATTCTTATTTTTAATATTATAACAACATATACCATCGTCGGTGCCAATCCATAAATTTTCATTATTAGATAAAAACAGAGAATTTACTTGATTATCAAATGATTTAATGTTTTGTATGTTAATCTGTTCTATTCGGGAAATAGATTTAGATTTTTTATTAAAACAGTATAATCCATTATCTGAGCCAAACCAAATATCATCTTTAGTATTTATAATCGGGAGACTATTATAAGCTAATATGCTTTTTATACGTTCATTATTATAACAATATCTTTTAAATGAAAATTTCTTATAATTATATTTATAAATATACTGAGTTGAATTAATCCATAAATCACCATCATTATCTTCGCAAATACCATATATAGCATTGCTTTTGGATGACTGTTCATCCATTCCGGTCATATAAAATCGTTGAAAACATCCGGTTTTGGAATCATATTTATTTAAACCACGCCGGGTTCCTATCCAAATATCCCCTTTTGAATCTTCGAAAATAGAGTAAATCCAGTTATTAGAAATCGAACAGGTATCATCAGCAACATTTGAATAATTATGAAAATTTAAACCATCATATTTATTTAAACCATCTTGTGTGCCAATCCAAATGAATCCTTTAGAATCCTGAAGAATACAATAAACAATGCTTTGGCTTAAGCCTTCTGCAATATTGTAATGCTCAAAATAATATTGTGAATAAATAGTTTTTGATAGTAAAAAGAATATAATTATTGCGTAAAATCTCATAATCGTAAAATTAATTATTTGGCATTGTTAATTATGTATAGTTTTACAGATTGCTTCACTCTTTCGCACAAGCTTACCCT
>PCSS01000152.1:4429-4571 GCA_002771395.1 Bacteroidetes bacterium CG23_combo_of_CG06-09_8_20_14_all_32_9
AACCGCTTACGATGTACTTACTGTCAGGTGAAAAATTGGCATCGTTTATTGCGTCTGAATGACCCCGGCAGATTTGGGACTTGGGACTTGGTTCCTGGGACTTGGAATTTACAAGTTCGGATATATTATATATATGTATGAG
>PCSS01000152.1:4622-4815 GCA_002771395.1 Bacteroidetes bacterium CG23_combo_of_CG06-09_8_20_14_all_32_9
GAGGGTGAGACCTGCGGAGTGTTTTAATTCGGCAATAACGTAATTGCGAGGCGAAGCCGAAGCAATTTGTTCATCCTTCTGTTGTTTTTTGTTTGATGTTTGATGTTCATTACTGCCTCCTGCCGCTGCCTCCTGCCTGCTGCCTCTTATTATTTCCTCAAAGTTCCACAACCGCGCAACACTGTCATCCGAC
>PCSS01000152.1:4831-5126 GCA_002771395.1 Bacteroidetes bacterium CG23_combo_of_CG06-09_8_20_14_all_32_9
TATTATCCGGCGAAAATTCCGCAGAAGTAATGAGTGTTTTGGGTATTCTGATACTATCAAATTTTTCGTAATGAACAGAATCTTTTTTGTTGAGGTGCCAGAAATGCAAAACGCTGTCCATTGAAATAGTATAAATATAATCAGGTTCGGAGCTAAAAGCTGCGCCAAGCACATTATTAATATCCTGTAACTTTTTACCTGAACTGTCCCAAATGGTGGCTTTGTTATCATCACCCCAATATAAAAGTAAATCATCTTTTGAAATTATTAAATTATTATAAAATCCATGAGTTTC
>PCSS01000363.1:0-4760 GCA_002771395.1 Bacteroidetes bacterium CG23_combo_of_CG06-09_8_20_14_all_32_9
GATTTATTTTGCCCGGGTAAAAACAAGCGAAGGAATACTTTCTAAAAAAATAATTATTCAACGATAAATAAAAAATAAACAAATGAAAAAAATTATAACATTAGGTATTTTAGTTATTCTTATAGCTTTTTTTAAGCTGTAAAAAAGATAAAGAACCTGAATCAGGTAATATCAGTGTAGAAAAAATAAAGGGACATGTGCAAAAAGGACCTTATATCAACGGATCCTCGATAAATATTTTTGAACTTGATAATAGTTATTCAGCTACGGGAAAAATTTACAATACACAAATAGCCGATAACAGCGGGACATTTCAGGTTAATAATATCAGCCTCGTTTCACCTTATATCAGCATGCAGGCAAATGGTTATTATTTTAATGAAGTAACCGGGGCGTTATCTGCATCCCAGCTTACTCTTAACGGAATTTCCAATATTAATAATGGTTCCACGGTCAATGTTAATCTTCTTACCTATCTTGAAAAAGCCAGGGTTGAATACCTGTTATCCCAAGGCATCTCATTTAGCGATGCCAAATCACAGGCACAGTATGAGGTTTTGGCTATTTTTAATATCAGCCCCAGCAGCATTCAGTCATCAGAATACCTCGATATTTCCCAGAGTGGAGAAGGAAATGCGATACTACTTGCCATTTCCGCCATTCTTCAGGGATACAGAACGGAAAGTGAATTGTCAGAATTACTATCTAATATCAGTTCCGATATAAGAACGGACGGAATTCTTAACAGCAGCAGTCTTGGCTCGTTCCTGATTAATCATGCTGTTTCCCTTGATACCCTTGCTATAAGAAATAACCTGGTCAGCAGGTATAATGATTTAGGCATAAGCGCTACTATCCCGGCTTTTGAACCTTATTTAAGAAATTTTATTGACAATACTTCTTTTCAGATTACCGGAACCGTCATTAATTATCCTGCCACTGGTTTATATGGCGATAATTTTCTGTCTCTTTCACAGACAACATACTCTGCTTCATCCTATAGTTTATCTGCTGAATTACCTGAAGGAACAGCACTTAAAATAAAAATCAAAAGATTATCCGGAAATAGTTCTTGGTCAATCCAAATGGGAACAGAGAATAATTGGTCAATTTCTTTATATAATGGGTCCACAAATGAGCAGTTTTTTACAGCTATAAATTCAAATACTACATGTGATTTAAAAATGCTATTCGGGAATGATAGTACGGTTACAACAACTTGCCCAATCGAATATTATGAGATGAATTCATTTACTCCTACGCGAATTAAAACTATTGCAGTAAATTAAACTTATTTTTTTAAGTATCTTATTTGAATACCAACTTCCTGTAAAATAATAAAAAAAAACGTTTGTAAATTTACAAGCGGTTTTTACTTGTTAAAAATCGTATTAAAACGTGAACGATAGCCCTGCCGACCAGGGATATACTTCGGGACCTTCACCGCTCTTGAGGAGGGACGATAAATTGTAATTTACAAATACGCTAACTCCGTTATAGCCAAGACGTCCGGTAAGAGCATAAGTAATGGGCGACAAATGAAAATCTTCGCGTACCTTTTCTTTGCTGGTATTTCCGTTAATTTCGAAAACTTGTTTTATGTGAGTGCCTATGCGTAAGCCACCTATAACACCGGCTGAAAAATGCACGTTATCTTTTCCTTCGTTAACAGGAATATTAAATTCGAGTAAAAGAGGAATGGTTAAATAAGTAACAATCATTTTATTTTTTTGAAATTTTAAAACGGCATCGTTGTAATAAGTAAGTTTTGCAGAATCACCAATCAATGAAATGTTTTTATCAAAACGATAATTGTTAAACTGCAAGCCCAATCCCGAAACCAAGCCCACGTATTTTTTTACCAAACCAATGTTAAATTCGGCAAAATTTAAACTAAAATGCCACGATTTTGCCTGGTTCAGATTCAGGTATTGGTCGGAACTGTCAAGCGAAAATGAATTATTGTTATTTAAGAATCCGTTTAAGCCAATATCGAATCCACCCCAATGACCATTAAATTTATTTTTTTTACATGAGTCATTTTCATCGGAAACATCAATGGTGTCGCCATTTTCAATTTTAATTACATCATCATTTTCAGAAATAATAATGAATGTGGTTTTTCCCACCTTAAAAGTTGTTGTGTCCTTTTTTTCTTGAGCAAATAGCGTTGTCGAAAAAAGAACTACTGCTAAAATTACTGTGAACTTTTTCATTTTCAATTAAATTTTAATGTTGATTTATTAATTTTTAATCATAAGACGATTGAGAATTTAAAAAGTTACAAAAAAACAGTTTCTATTTGGAGTTTGTCTGTAATATCAAGAGTCTGGAATATAAAGTTCGATGACAAGGCTTGCGAGTCTTGAATGTCAGGAGTTTACTGTTGTAAATGACTGTCATGAAAGACGAGCATAACAGGGCAAACACCCGCTGGGTGTTTGAGCCAACTTGTGCTAAAGCCGGACTTTATAGACAGACTCTACTTAATAAATAGAATTGGGTTAGGTATGGTAATTTGCTTCATTGCCTCTATTGCGTAATGGTCGGTCATCCCGGCAATAAAATTGGCGATAATTTGGTTTTCTTTGTCACCTGATTTTGAATAATAGTTATTCATTTTTTCGAGATATATTCCGAAAGACCTTTCAACTTTCAGATTTAAAGCCGAATATCTTTCAAAATCTTTTCCATATTTAAGAATTAGTTCAGAAAAATGTTCAAATAATGTTTTGATAATATTTTTAAAAAACTTACCGTACTCAATCATTTTAGGATGGTTGTAAATGTTTTTGTAATTAAAATTCTTTAGTTCTTTCATTAGATTAAAAACTTCATCGGATAGTCTTATTTCATTAGAATATTTCGAGTTTTCAATTAAATCCATTACAAGATGATTAATTATATCGCCATTTTTGTTTCCAAGTTTTTGTGCAATACGAGGGGGCAAATCCTTTAAATTAATAAAATTGTCAACTATAAGAGCATCTTCCAAATCGCGACCTAAATAAGCGATTTTATCGGCAAAACGCATTATACAACCTTCATAAGTATTTGGTAAACTATTTCTTGTATTAATTTCATCGAGATTTTTTTGTATAGCAGATGGCAAAATGCTTTGCTCAAAATGCTCACCGCAATGACTGATAATTCCGTCTAACACAGCATAAGTAAGATTTAAACCATTTCCGTCCTGTGCAAGATGTTCGGCAATTTTATAACTATGAATTTCGTGAATAAAAGCATTTTGTATGTTTAATGCTTTACAAAGCGATTCTTCGCCAATGTGTCCGAAAGGCGCATGACCCAAATCATGTCCAAGACCAATTGCAAAAGCCATTTCGGCATCAAGTTGCCAGCCGTATTTATTTAATCCTTTACAAACGGAAGCGGCAATTGTAGCAACGTGTAAAACATGTTCAATTCGTGTGCATACATGGTCATTTTCGGGAGAAAAAAACACCTGCGTCTTATGCTTTAATCTCCTGAATTCCATTGAATGGAGAATAGCCGTTTGGTCGCGGAAATATTCTCCACGTATGGGATATTCTTTCGGGATATGTCGCTTTTTATAAAGAGCATCTGAAAGTGGATTTTTCATGGTTTAAAATTAATAAATTTTGAGGATATTATTACCTAAATTCCACAAGCGTTTTTATAAACACCAAGTTCACAAAGATTATCATAGGGTCCTCGCCCCCGGAAAATCGGGGGAACTTCAAAACAGATAACTTTAAAAGAATTATATAACTCACCTTACGCAAAAGTAATGTAATTTTGCTACATCATTGTTAATAACTCACCTTATGCAATTTCATGCTTAATAACCTTATTGCTTTAATAAAAACATCGAACCCATTAATTTTTAACCTTATTACCTTAATAGAAAAATTGAACTTATTAATTTTGAAAGATGCCTAATTCTTTACAAAATTTTTCTTTTATATTTATTTTAATCTTTATCTTTAACCGTTCAATATATATTATTTTAATAATTGAAATATAAATATTTACAATATGGAATTTCTTGCTGAAATTAATGTAATGCCCTTAAAGGCGCTTTTAGATCCACAGGGGAAAGCGGTTTTGCAAAGTATGCAAAATATAGGTTACAAAACCGCTTCCGATGTTCGCATAGGAAAACATATAAATATTGAATTTAATGCAGATACCAAAGAAAAAGCTGAGAAAATAATTGAAGATGTTTGCAAAAAAATGCTTTCAAATCCAATTATGGAAAACTTTAGCTATTCTGTAAAGCAGGTAAAATAACCATCATACAAAACGCATTCTCTTACGATAGAGTTTGTGCTTGTTTTAAGGGCTTATTAAGGAAATAAAGTTTACAGAATCAGACACAATTATTTTATCCTGTTTCAAGGCGTAAATTGCAGCTAATATTGAAACCAAACTTTAAAAGTTTTGAAAACTTTTGAAGTTTACAAATAAAAAAAGCAAAAGAACAAGTTAAATGAAAAGGTTATTTCCATACGTACCCTAAGTATTGATTTTTTTCGATTTTCCTCCTGAATTATTATAAAGTATTTCCGTTTGTTTACGGATTGATTCATCGTGAATGAGTTGTAGCAACTGTTTAATAAAATCGTTGTTGAGACCCAATTTTACTCCATATTCAATTCTGGTATTAATAATTTCTATCCAGCGGCGGAGTTGAAGTATTGATATGTTGTTATGACTTTTATAGACTCCTATTTCTTCTACAACTTTCATTCGCTGAAGCAATAACTCAAGAAGTTGAA
>PCSS01000363.1:4768-5197 GCA_002771395.1 Bacteroidetes bacterium CG23_combo_of_CG06-09_8_20_14_all_32_9
GAATCAATTTTTGAACGAAAAATCTCGATTTTGTCAATAATTTCTATATTGTTTGTGTTTGCCTGGCGGAAATGCAGAGATTTTAACATTTTGCCTAACGATTTTGGTGTAAGTTGCTGCATTTTATCGCTTAAAGCATCATTCGGCGAGATATGACTCTCAATCATTAACCCTTCAAAAGTAAGATCAAGGGCTTTTTGGGAAATTTCTTTTATATAATTGGTATGCCCGGAAATATGGCTCGGGTCGCACAAAACAGGGAGGTTAGGATAGCGTGTCATCAATTCAATGGCGATTTCCCATTTGGGAATATTTCGCAATACAGTTTTTTCAAATGGAAAAAAACCGCGATGAACAGCAGCAATTTTATTTATACCCGACTGTGTAACACGCTCAATAGCACCAATCCATAAATCAATATCCGGATTA
>PCSS01000241.1 GCA_002771395.1 Bacteroidetes bacterium CG23_combo_of_CG06-09_8_20_14_all_32_9
CTTTACCCCATCCCTAAAGGGAGCGTTGATTTTCAATGACTTCTCCCTTTAGGGTTAGGGGTAAAAAGTCATTGAAAATCAAATCCACCGACATTACAGACAAACACTAATTACAATGCAGATTTTTGTTTGTAATGTTTAAGCATCACTTCATTTCCATCAAATACCGCATAAGTAAAATTTGTAATCCAGTCGCCGAGGTTAATAAATTTTGAGTTTTCATTCAATTGAAATTCATAAGGGATATGCCGATGTCCGAATATAAAAAAATCAAAATGTTCTTTTACGAGTTTTTGTTTGGCTAATGTAATAAGATGTTCTTTTTCTTCGCCTAAAAATTTAAGGTTTTCTGATTTATCATTATTATAACGACTTTTTTTAGACCAGTTTATTCCAATCCACATGGTAAAATTAGGATGCAATTGCTTAAAAAACCATTGAACAACTTTATTTAAAAAAATCTTTTTTAAAATTTTAAAACTTATGTCGTTAGGTCCTAATGCATCGCCATGAGCAATAAAAAAACGTTTCCCGTTAATTTCTCTTATTTCGTGCTTACGATGAAGAATAACTCCGGTTTCGGAAGGCAGATAATTAAAAATCCACAAATCGTGATTACCTGTAAAATAATGTACCGGAATGCCGCTGTCGCAAATTTCCGAAAGTTTACCAAGAAATCTTACAAAACCTTTTGGCACCACCCGTTTGTGCTCGAACCAGAAATCGAACATATCGCCTACCAAATAAATTTCTTCGGCATCATTTTTTATTTCATCAAGCCATTTTACAAGCAATTTTTCGCGTACAAGACTTTCGGCATGGTTGGGTAAACCAAGATGTGCATCAGATAAAAAATATATTTTTTTGCCGGTTTTCAAAACATCATGGGTAATTCATTGGTGTATTTAAACGGTACAAGTTTGGAAAAATTTAAAGTAAATCGTATTTTTTCTATATAGGTACTTGTAAACATATCATTTATTTGTTTAATGTCTTTTGACATAGTAATTGGAAAATACACTGCAAATATACCGGGAATTATTCTAAGTTCAATTCCTGCTTCGTAAGGAAATGTAACTGAACCGATAAAAGCATTACGGGCATTGTTATAAGTTGCAATATTAAAGTAAATACTTAATGGTACAGGAACCGGAAAAGCGGCTTTCAAATTTAGTGAAGTCATCCATGCATTGGTTTGTACAGGTGTAAAAATTCCAAAACCACCATCATTGCTAATAAACTGGTGCGACCATAAGTTTCCGTCATAAATTCCGGCGTTTCTGTCAGGAAAAGTTTCCGAAAATTTATAATCGTTATAACCTATTGTACCGGATAGTTTAAAATTGTTCCGAATTTCTGTACTTTTATTACAGATAAATGTTCCGGCAAAAAGTCTGGTACTAAATCCTGTTCCGCGTTTTTTATAATTTATTTGAAATTTGTATTCTCCCCAGCTTTTTGAGAATCCTGGACCAAATTCAGCATTTAGTTCACCCGAGTAAGGCATTAATTTAGAATGATTGTTAATCTGGACAATAACATTAAACAATAAAATATCAGATTTAATATAACGATTAATAATGTTTGAAGTTTTTAAAACAGCCTGCCATTGTTGCTTTGGTTTTTGCGGAGTTCTTTTAAAAAGCAATTTTATTCCGCCATCACTTTTTTGCCACAGATACAATTTTTGGCTTACAGAATTAAACTGTTGAAAATTAGAGAATAGGCTGAGTTTTTGTAAACCAAAAGAGTATGGATAAAAGTTGTATTCGGCATAAGCAATCCCGGCAAGTTCGCCCGAATTTGTACCGTACATCGGCATTAAGCGGTATTGACAAGTTTTTTCAGGCAAAAACGAATTGTAAATTAATATTCCGGGAAGCCATCCATCTGCACTATTCCAGCCAACAACAGGGGTATAACAAATTCGGGTTTTTACAGGATTTTCAAAAATTCCTAACAACTGAAAATTAAGAGGTTCTGTTTTTTTTAAAATTCCATTTTTTTTTGAAATATTGTTTCGGCGATTTATTTCAAACATTTCTTGTTTTGGGTCAAGGGCAATTTTATCAAAATCCTGTTGTAATGAAATGGTTTTTTTACCCGAAAAACCATCAATCCATGCAGAATCAACAGCAATTCCGTTTGAAAATAAAGCGTAATTTAATGGTGAAATAAGTTTACCCGAATTTTTTAAGGTAAGTTCGCAGGAATTTAACGATTTGTTGAATTTTATATGTTTTATTTTATAATCCGAATAATTTACTGTTTTACAAATACCATTAAAAAACCATGAAAGATTTTTTCCTGTACAATCTTCTAAAACTTTTTGCAAATCATTTGGGTACGGATGCTTGAATTTCCATTTTTCAAAAAAAACATTCATACATTGGTCAAAATCTTTTTCGCCCAAATAATTTCTTAGATAATTCATTGCAAATGCCCCTTTTAAATATGCTATAATGACATAATTTTCAGTTAACAGAGCTTCTGAGCTAACATCTAAAGGCTGGTCAGAGCCGTTTCGTGCAATGTATTCACAGGCATATCGGTTTAAATCAAATGGCGATAAATTTTTTATTCCCATTAATTTAAACAATTGATAAAAAGAGTTGTAATAACCCGCGTTTTTTGCAATTTCGGTTATGTAATGCTGTTCATAATAACTGTTTATGCCTTCGTCCATCCATGGGTGTTCGCGCTCGTTAAAACCGAGAATTCCGTAAAGCCAGTTATGTCCCACTTCGTGAACAATAACTTCCTCAAGACTTTCGCTATTGCCCGACCATCCTATATTTGTAATCATCGGGTATTCCATTCCGCCACCTGCTCCAAGTGCCGATTCTACTGCTGTGCATTGCGAATAAGGATATTCGCCCAACCATTCTGAATAATAAAAAACAGCATTGTTTACATAATTTATTGCATTTTTCCAGATATTTCCTTCAAGGTTTGTAAAGTAAACCCAGGTAGTAACGGTTTTTCCACTATTTGGCAATTTCACATTTCCTTTAAGCACGTGAAACCGTTTGTCGGCAAACCATGCAAAATCGTGAACGCTATCCTGAACAAAGTGCAAAGTTTTATGTTTTGATGATGACGGCGGAAAACTTATATCATATTTATTGTAGTTTAATAATTTTGAAGTTTCTTTAGCATTTTCTTCTATACTGGCAATTTCTTCGCTATTTTGAAGTACCCCGGTAGCAGCAACAATGTAATTTTTGGGAATTGTTATAGAAACATCAAATTTGCCAAATTCCGAATAAAATTCGCCTTCATTGAGATAAGGAAAATAATGCCATCCCGAATTATCATATACCGCCGGTTTAGGGTACCATTGCGTTACTTGGTACGACTGACCGTAATGCCCCAGTCGCGAAAAATCTTCACCGGGAATTTTTACATAAAACGGAGTTGTTATTTTTATTGATTTTCCCGGAAAAAGTTTTTTAGACAGAATAATTTTGCAGATATCTGTAGTATCTTTTAAAAATTGCCAATGTACAGTTTCGCCGTCAACTTTAAAATCAAGACTGTCAATATATCCGTGTGATGAATCTGGAGCATAATAAAAATTCAAATTGCCACTTCTTTCCAATTGTAATGCCATGGGAGTTGAAGTGTTACTGTACCCGTTGGGCCACAAATGAAAATATAAAAAAGTAAGTGTGTCGGGAGAATTATTGGTATAAACAACTTCCTCAAATGCGCTTAATGTGTTTTTTGTGTCGTCTAATTTTACGTTTATTTTATAATCTACACGTTGTTGAAAATAATTTTGTCCTGCCGAAAAAAATGGCAGAAAAACTAATAAAAATAATTGCCGGATATTTTTCAGTGTAGTTTTTATTTTTTGTAGATTTGTTCAAGAGCATCTATAAGTTGTTGACCATACAGATTTTTTGCAATAATATTTCCTTTTGGGTCTATTAAAAAATTTGATGGAATACTTTGAATTCCATAGAGTTTAGCTACCGGTGAGTTCCAGTATTGCAAGTCGCTTCCGTGCTTCCATTGCCACAGCCCGTCTTTTTTAATGGCTTGAGTCCACTCATTTTTATCTTTATCTAATGAAACCTGGAAAACCTTAAATCCTTTTTTCTGAAATTTATTAAACGCTTGCAATACAGCAGGGTTTTCCTTACGACAGGGTGCACACCACGAAGCCCAAAAATCTAATAAAACATAACTCGCGCTAAATGATGAAAGTTTAATGAGGTTTCCCTCAGGCGATGGAACTTCAAAATCGGGAGCCTTCATTCCTTGTTGTATATTATTATTGAACATTTGCTGACGAGCTAATAGTTGCTGCTTAAATTCTATTATTTGGCTATGAAATTCTTTAACGTGCTTTGAATTATGATATTTTGCCATCATTACAGAATCAATTAAATTATAATAAGGCGCATCTATCATATAATTAAAAACCGGATTACGACTATCAAAAGACTGATAAATAGCAGGTAAACACGCAAAAGATGATGGGTTTTTCTTAATAAAATTAAATACTTCCTGCCTGTGATTTTCAACAATTGCATTACTCTCATTAGTAAAAACAGTTCTTAACGAATCAATATGGGTACTGTCTGCGTTAACAATTTTTTCGTTATAAAGTTTCTGAATTTTTGAAAAAGCATCACCAAGTTTCTGCTGCAATTGTTTTATTTGTTCAGAAGTTGCAGAGCCAGAAACTTTATAATTTCCTGCAAAATTTACAGTATCAGTTTCAAGGGTAATATTATCGGTGGTATCGATAAATAATAGTATAGGATTCATTTTGTTGAAATATAAATTAAAGAAATCGGATTCTGTAATTTTACCTTCAAATAAAAAATGATTGTCCGCACCAATTTTTACCGAGTCGGTTTTACCCGATGATGAAAGATAAATTACTTTATCTTTGCCATTGTTTACTTTACCAGATACCTTGTACCCTTTGTTATCGCTGTTACATGAATATAGAAAAATTACAAGTCCAAATAAGAAAAAATATGCTTTCATGAAATTAAAATTTATCAGACAAAAATAAATAATTATTTAATAGCGTAAAAAAGTGGTGAGTTATTTGATTAAATTTATAAATATAACCTTTACAATTAGAAACACAATAAATTGATATATAAAATATTACGCT
>PCSS01000300.1 GCA_002771395.1 Bacteroidetes bacterium CG23_combo_of_CG06-09_8_20_14_all_32_9
GGACCTGCAACAAGTTGAGGGAAAAACGTTACAAAAAATCCGAAATCAATAATGCTTTTAACGGGAGCTAATTTTCTGCGATATACGTCAATTGTATAGCTCATTGACTGAAATGTGTAGAACGAAATACCAACGGGCAGAATAATGGTACTTACATCGAAACCGGCTCCGGAAAGCGAATTAGTCCATTCGGCTAAAAGATTTACAACTTTAAAATCGGTTCCGAAAATTTGATTTGTTATATCAATAAAAAAGTATGAATATTTAAAATAAGCTAAAACTGAAAGATTAGCCGCTACACTTATCAGAATAAGTATTTTGCGGTTAATTTGTTTTTGTGTTGCACCAAGACCAAACCCAACCAAATAATCAACTACGGTTGTGAAAATGAGTAACGAAAAAAAGTATCCTCCCGATTTGTAATAAAAAAATAAACTAAATATAAGCAGGTAAACATTTCGTAACCAATGTTTTTTGTAAACAAAAGCAAATCCGAGCAATACAACAGCAAAAAATCCCCAGAAAAACAACGAAGAAAACAACATGGGGCTGTCCTCGTGATAAAGAAATATTTCTTTAATCCGGTCCATCAGAATGGTTTCATTTTGTCAATATAATTGTCGTAAGCCTTTAAAAATGCAGTAAACAACAAATCTCCCTGAAGATAGTATCCCGTTTTATTAAAATGGAGTTTATCGTATGCAGCCATTCCTGATTTTAACCAGTTTGCCATGCTTCCGTATCCTCCCATAATTTCGTAAAGATTCCATGAAGAGCATTTGTTTTCGGCAGCAATTCTTATAATAATTCTTGATGCAATGGCAACATCTGCATTGTGGTAGCGATGGCGCCGGTAATTATCGGAAGGTGTTGTAAACAGAATAGGTACATCGGGTTTTGCTTCGCGAATTTTTTTTATAAGAATTAAAATATTTTGTTCAAATGCAAGAGTATCCCATTTAGCGGAATAACAATCGTTTGTGCCAAGCGAAACAATTACCCAGTCGGGTGAAAGTAACGAAAGTTGATATGAAAACAGCGGGCATCGCAAAAATGCTTCTACATCGGCACCATTCACCCCTGCAGAATGATAAGTAATTCCGGGGTCGTCGTTTTCGAGGCTGATACCATAAAGGGTAAATGACTTTTGCAAAGTGTCGGTTTGTAAAATATTAAGCGAAAATGAATCGGAATAATTTTTCATAACAAATTGTGTATATCCAAGTGAATCGTTTTCAACAAAATCTTGTTTCAGGCTATCGTTGTCAGTTTTTATATCAAAACTCGTTTGCAGCATGTTATGAAAAATTTTTATTTTATTAAAATCATAAGCAGGATAATCTTTATTTCGCAAGCGGATAAAAACCGATGAAATACTGTCGGTTGTAATAGCCGACGCTCCTGCAAGTCCGGGTGTACACAATTTATTTTTTTCTATATTGCAGCAACCTTTCCAATTCCCTGTAAAACTCACAAAAAAGTTAAAAGCATTATTAGACTGAATTAATTTAAACGGAAAAATAAATCCACGTGAGCCTTTTCCTCCTAAAAAAAAAGTTTGTAAACGTTCACGCATTCTTCCCGAAAAATAATCGGCTTGAATATGTGAATCGCCAATGTGAACAATGTTAAGTTGCCCTTCTCCTTTCAGTACTAATTTGTTTATTTTTGCAAATAAACTGTCGTAACTGCTGCTGTCGGGCAAAAAAGAAATATGGTTAAGATTGTATCTTATAAATGAATAGTTTGGAATACGGTAAATATCAGTTTGAGAAAAAACATTAAAATAAGTTCCATAAAACATAGTATAAAAAACGAAGTATAGCCATACATTTTTAGTCTTTTGGTTTTTGAATTTGGTTGCTTTCACTTTTTCATTAATTATTTCTTGCTATATGTTATATGTTTTTCATTTCTTTTGTATTCAAAATTAGCATCTGCTTAGTAGTGTTATCATCAATTATTATTGTCATCCTTACTGCCCGTTTAAAGAAGGGGGATAACAGGAATTTATTTTGAAATTTGAACTTTGTTTTTTTCTAAATCAGTATTTTTTATTTTATAGTTATTGTATTCGTAAACCAGAGCATTATAAAACATTTCAGCTATAATTTTTGCTCCCCGAGGGCTTAAATGTGTAAAATCTTTTGCAGCCATTGGAGGGTTGGCATTCACCCAACTGGGCATGGAATTTTTACCTCCCATAGTCGTATAAAAATCCCAAAAGGCACAATTGGCACGGAAAGCTGCTTTTTTTTGTGCATTTCTTATTTTCTCAATATTGGGATACGATTCGTAACCATTCTCTGTTTTTTGCGACATATCGGAAATACCTATAACAATGATTCCCATATCGGGATGAATTCTTTTTAAAGTAGAAAGTTGTCCGTAAATCCAGTTTTCGTAAAAAGTGTAATCGTCAAGAACATTGGGGACTACATTTACACCAAATTCAAAAATCAGGAGTTTTACATTCAGTTTTTCGTACATGTGTTTAAGAAGTGTAAGGTCGCCGTGGGTAAAATCGGTTCCCGAGCTTCCCCGCAAAGGAATGTTATCAAAAGCAAGTCCTTTTTCACTGTCAAATGCAATTCCATAAATATCGGGGCTGTCCTTGCCCGAAAATTTTAATGTAAGTACTTTTGGCACATAACTTAGCTTCCACGAAACTATATTAAACTCGCAACCCGAGAGCAGTGTTTCGAAGCCAAGCAATTTTTCACCGTCATATAATTCAGCTATTACGGGTTCTTTGTTATTTCCGGCAAGAAGTTTAAGTTCGCTGAATTTGTAACAATTGTCATAAGCCGAATTAGATTTGCTGATGTTTACCGATGCTTCATAAATAACAGAATCGTTCGGAAGAGAATCGTTATAAACAGGTGCAAAACGGCTAAAACTAAGCATTACGCCATATTTTTTATGTTTTATTTTTTTATCAATTTTACCAAACAATGTGTAACGCTTCCAGTTTCCAATATTTTTAATTGTTACCACTCTACTTAAATTATTTACATCAACTAATGGAACTAATCCTGCTCCACTGCCACCAAATCTTTGCTGAAAACGATTTCTCAAAAAACCGGTAATACGGTCGCCTTCAATTTGACTATCGCCGTAATGTAAAATTCTTATCAAACTATTATTTCTCTGAACATTTTTAAAAAATGGTATGAGTGCGGTTTTTTCACTATCCGGAAATTCAAGATGTTGAATTACATTTACAAGGCTGTCAACATTTAAAGAATCTATAGTAAGTAAAGAATCGGAAAGTGAAATACTATCAGAAAACGATTCATTTTTTTTGATGATATCTGAAATGTCGGCATATTTAACCGTGCTATTGTTAATAATACCTGATAGCGATGGAAATTTAAGATGAATATTACTAAAAAGAGTTAGTCCACCTTTGGGAGTTGCCCAGGCAATAAACGTTAATACTCCGAATACAACAATTATAAATAGAAGTGTTTTTAATGGTTTCATACCCGAATAATTACCTTGATGCCTATTCTTTTTTCCTGATTTTCAGTTTTTGCCCAATCTGAAGACTTTTTGCATTAGTAATTCCATTTAATTTCATAATATCATCGCCGGTAATACCCGGATACATTTTTGCTATGGTGTAAAAATTATCGCCCGATTTTACAGTATAATAAATATAATCGTCTTTGGTAGTGGTCTCATCTTCATGCTTATTTGTTATAACCTGAGATTCAATTTTGTTTTTTGTTTTCAAATGTTTTTTATACTTACCCGCACTATCTTCAGCCACATATATAATTAATTTTTTCCCGGCAATCAATCTGTTTTTCTTAATGTTATTCCATGATTTTATATCTGCAATTGTTACATTAAACCGGTTTGCAATTTTTCCAATATTATCGCCACTTTTAATCGTATAGCTTAATCGTACTTCGCCTGAAGAGACTTTACTATTATTATTTTGAATATCATATTGCGATGGTCGTATTGAACTGAAAAAAACAGAATCTTTATAATTAAAAATAGAATCTTTTAGAATAATAAATTGTGTAATATATTCTGCCGGAAGCATAAGTGAAAGCGTATTGTAGTTAGCCGGAATAATATCTTTTTTGTACTGGGGATTTAATTCGCGAAGTTTTTCTATTGGAATTTGAAGAACTTCGGCAACTTGCATTAAATGAAGCTCGTGGTTAATAAGAATAGTGTCGGTAGCCGCAGGTAATTCAATTTTTCGGGGAATAAGTTTTAGGTCTTTGTAATTACTCATGGTATATGAAGCTGCTATATATGCCGGCACATAACCTCGTGTTTCGCGTGGAAGACGATTGTAAATTCCCCAATATGTTGTTTTTCCTGTTCGTTTAATGGCTTTATTAATATTTCCGGGTCCGCAATTGTAAGCTGCAATAACTAAATGCCAATCGTGGTAAATATCGTAAAGATCGCGCAGATAATGGGCTGCTGCATCCGAGGATTTCATAGGGTCCTGGCGTTCATCGATAAAAGAATTTATATTTAATTTATATAATTTTCCGGTAGTGTACATAAATTGCCATAAACCTGATGCTCCTGCACGGCTTATTGCGTGTGGGTTTAGTGCCGATTCAATAATTGGAAGATATTTTAACTCAAGCGGAAGACCATATTTATCAAGAGCTTGTTCAAAAACAGGAAAATAATATTCTGATAACCCAAGCATTACCTCAACTTGTTTGCGGCGTTTTATTGAATAAAACTCAATGTATTTTTGTACAATTTCATTATATGTCATTTCAATATATGTATTCATGCGTGCAAGTTGTTCTATGTACATATCTTGTGAAAAAAACGGCATAATAACAGTATCATTTGCAGTATCAAAACTATTTTCTTTTCCGGCAGGATTAACAGAACCTTGCACATACCAAAGCAAAAGCATACTGTCGAGGTTTCGCGAAAAATCCTGAAAATCAAGTTCGGGATTTACAAATGTTGTATCATCTATATCATTTTGAGCAACAGATGAAAACAAAAGGTAAAAAGTTAAAATAAACGCAGTAAGCACAAATTTCATGATTAATATTTTTTTGTTAATACTCAGCAGAAAAGATTAGCCACTAATTAGTGTCTGTCCGTAATGTCTATTTTTTGAAAATCAA
>PCSS01000306.1 GCA_002771395.1 Bacteroidetes bacterium CG23_combo_of_CG06-09_8_20_14_all_32_9
TACTTAATTCGTACTTCGATGGGGTAATAGTTTCAATCTCCTCAATCATACTAATAATCATTCCCTTGTGTGTCTTTAAATAGTCATGGATGTTTCATCATAAAATAAAAGTTTAAATTAAAAATTTGAATTTATTGCATCAACAGGATTTAATTTTGAAGCCGAAAGTGCTGGTGCCAAACCCGAAGCGATTCCAATAACAACAGAAATAAGAATTCCGGAAAGTATATTTCCAAAACTCATCGAAAATTTCATATCTGCCATTCGTGTACCCATAACAGTTCCAATATAAACTAATAATAATCCTATAATACCGCCAATTAGTGAAAGCAAAACCGATTCGCTTAAAAACTGAACTAAAATAAAGTGATTTTTTGCACCAAGCGATTTTTGAATCCCTATGAGTTTAGTTCTTTCTTTTACAGATACAAACATAATATTTGCAATTCCAAATCCGCCAACAAAGATAGCTAAACCGCCGATTAATAATCCTGCCAAATCAACAATTTGAAAAACCTGCTCGAAGCCCTGAGTAATAAGACTGGCTTGATTTAAAGCAAAATCATCTTCTTCAACAGGTCGTAATCTTCTAATCGCTCTTAAAATATTACGTAAATCATCTGTTAGTTCAGCAATATCAACATTTCTTGCTGCTCTTACCATAATTACGGGATTCATTTCTTCATCACGAATATTAAAAATATTTCGGGCATAACTTACAGGAATTAAAACGGCATTGTCTAAACTCTCATCAAAAACACTGTTTCCCTCTTTTTTAAAAACGCCGAGAACATTTATTTTTCCGCCCATTATTTTAATTTCCCGACCAACAGGATTAATATTTTTAAATAATGATTTAGCAACCGTGCTGCCAATTATTGCTTTAGCCGAACCATTATTTGACTCGAAAAAAGAAAAATACCGTCCTTTTTCAATCTCGAAAGAACGGATTTTATCATAATCCTGTGTAGCAGAAATAACAGATACATTATCAATAGAATTACTTCTGTACTCTATAGTTTTAGAGGAAGATACTACAAAAGCAACTGTTTCGGCTTTGGTAGAGCGTGATTGTATTTCCTGAGTTTCTTTGAGTGTTGGAACGGGACGATTAAGATATTTCCACCATTGATAATCGCTGCTAAATTCCCAAGGCCACTTTTGAATGTAAATAACATTATTACCAAGGGATTCAATGCTGCTTCGAATGCTCGATTTCATACTATCAATTACCGTAAAAACCGAAATAATTGTAAAAATACCGATTGTAATTCCCAGCAGCGATAAAAACGTTCGCATTTTATTTACAACCAATGCACTAACTGCCGATAAAAAACTTTCTTTAATTAAACGTATTAAAAGCATGAACTTTAATTTATTAACGGGACTTCTCTTAAATAAAAATACCGAATGATTACAAAGACATAAAACTGGAAATTACAGAATAAAATTAGTAAGAATTAGCTTTCACTATTCATTGATATTAAAAACTCTTCGTTTGTATTAGTTTTAGCTAACCGGTCGCGGAAAAATTGCATAGCTTCAACCGGAGTCATATCGGAAAGGTAATTTCTTAAAACCCAAATTTTATTTAACACATCTTTGCTGTGTAAAAGTTCTTCCCGACGGGTGCTTGAAGCTAAAATATCAACAGCAGGAAAAATTCTTTTATTTGACAATTTACGGTCAAGTTGAAGTTCCATATTTCCGGTTCCTTTAAATTCCTCAAAAATTACTTCGTCCATTTTAGAACCGGTTTCTGTTAATGCTGTTGAAATTATGGTAAGCGAACCACCGTTTTCTATATTTCTTGCAGCCCCAAAAAAGCGTTTTGGTTTATGTAATGCATTTGAATCTACACCACCGGTAAGAACTTTTCCGGAAGCCGGTGCAACTGTATTATAAGCTCTTGCCAAACGAGTTATGGAATCTAATAAAATTACCACATCATGACCACACTCTACCATGCGTTTTGCTTTTTCGAGAACAATGTTTGCAATACGAACATGTTTTTCGGCAGGTTCGTCAAAAGTTGAGGCAATAACTTCTGCTTTTACATTTCTTATCATATCTGTAACTTCTTCGGGTCTTTCGTCAACCAAAAGTATCATTAAAAATACTTCGGGATGATTTGATGCTATTACATTTGCAATTTCCTGCAATAAAACTGTTTTACCGGTTTTTGGTTGTGCAACAATAAGTCCGCGCTGCCCTTTACCTATAGGTGCAAACATATCAACTATTCTTGTTGATATTGTGGCTCTTGTACCAGATGCAAGATTAAATTTTTCGTCGGGAAATAAAGGAGTAAGATGGTCAAATGGTTTTCTATCGCGTACCAGTTCGGGAGAACGTCCGTTAATTTCTTCAATTTTAATTAATGGAAAATATTTTTCGCCATCCCGCGGTGGGCGTAATGTTCCTTTAATTGTATCACCGGTTTTTAATCCAAATAATTTTATTTGCGATTGCGAAACATAAACATCGTCGGGTGAACTTAAATAATTATAATCGGATGACCTTAGAAACCCGTATCCATCCGACATTTGTTCAATTACACCAACAGTTGAAACTATTCCGTCAAAATCAAAAGATTTATCGTAAGTATGACGCTCATTATTATTGTAAGGTTTATAATCCTGGCTGTGTAACTGCTGAGGAAGAAAACCTGAACCATTTTCATGTTCAGATTTTACATCCTTATTTTCAGATACTTTTTGATTATCAGGTAACTCTTGATTTTCAGATAACGTCGTAGTTGCAAACAATTCAGAAGTTTTTTCATCATCAGAATTTTTTTCTTCTTCCGGTGTATCAGACTTTATTTGATTTGTTTCAGCTTTTATATCAATTTCATTTTCGGTAGCAATTACCGGACTAATATCGTCATCTTCAATCATTAATTCAGGTGGAATAATTTCTTCGCTAAAAGGTTTTGACTTTGTATAAAGTACAGGTTCAAATACTTTACGTTTCCGTTTAGGTTTCTCACTTTCACCTTTATTAATCTGTTCCGTTTCAGAATCTTTAGAACTTTTCTCTTTTAGCAAATCAGTTTCAATAATGTTTTGAATTAACTCATCTTTTTTCATTAATTCATAATTCATTACTTGTAAAGCTTTGGCAAGTTCGCGCAATTCGGGAACAAGCATCTTACTTAGTTCTTTAACATTAAACATGTTGAATTATTTATAAAAAACAATTTTATTTATTGCCGGATAGGTATTGCCATTTACCAGACAGATATAACAAATAACTTGAATCTGTGAATAAAGTTAATACCCAATTAATTTATTTATGGTTTATAGTTTTTGGTTAAACTCTAAACTTTAAAACTTTTAAATATCAGACATTATGAATAAACACTAACTGTTTGTCTGTAATGTTATATACCTCATTCCAAATTGAATATCGAACATGAAT
Organism: Bacteroidetes bacterium CG23_combo_of_CG06-09_8_20_14_all_32_9; assembly: GCA_002771395.1. Lineage (GTDB taxonomy): Bacteria > Bacteroidota > Bacteroidia > Bacteroidales > GWA2-32-17 > GWA2-32-17. The sequence continues at coordinate 3,424 of PCSS01000306.1, forward strand.
AAACAAATAATGATTTTAGAAGTAAAAACCGCCCTGAATTAAGCATAAAGTTAAATAATTAGCATAAAAATTTTAACTGGGGTATCCTAATTTTCTCCCGTAAAATATATAAAACACTGCACATCAGCAGGTAAAAAATTTGTATTGATTTTCATAACACATTGAATTTTTTATATTTACAGTTTAATACGGGTAATGACTCGGAAACCCCAGAAAATTTTATTAACTAAGCAAACCATTCTCATTTACCCTATTATATATTCACTATAATGCTTTCATTTTAAAATTATCTAACACGGTGAATTTCGTTATTATTCGGTTGTAAAACTACCGAATGACTATTAAATAACTATTTAAAAAATACAATTTATTACCTATTAAAATATAACGAAACAAACACCTTAAAAAATAAATAACAATGTAAGTAATTCTTGTACTTAAATTAAAATTATTTAGATTTCAAAGTTTGAAAATAAATTTTTCAAATTATTCACAGACTTGTATATTTTCTGTTTATTCACCCCGTTCAATAATTTATTTATATGGTTAATTGATACTTTAAAAAGTAAATTTATCGGGGTAAATATCTTTTATTCAACAAGTTTATCTAAGCGGATAAACCTTAATTCTAAAATTTTCAATTATTACAAATATTGTATATACAAATTATGGGTGCAAATATAATGATTAATAATGAAACCACAAATTTAAAAAAAAATTTGACAAAATTACTAAAAAATTTTGTTATTACTCACCCCCAACCCCTCTCTATGAATAAAGAGGGGACAAAGGGGTGAGTATATTGGTTCTCGTAAATTTTGCCGTAAAGCTCAATCACTAATTCTTTTTCTGCACAATAAAAATCGGCAATAAAGAAATATAGTTTGTTAATAAATCCACTATGAATAATTGGATGCTGCCTGAGGAATTTATATCCGTCTAATTTTCTGTTCATTAATTTTTGCCAAAGCATTTCCTCTGCCCCAGTTTTATTTTTTCTGAGTTCCCTTGCTAACTCACCCCCTCGTTCCCCCTCTCTGATTTTCAGAGAGGGGAATAGAGGGTGAGTAGTTACAAAATATTTTGCTAAAAGTTGCGAAGATATAAAAAAATAAGATATTAATTGAAACATTAAAATTTTTACTTCGTATTAATTAATAGAAATTATTTTTTGATGAGACAACTAAAAATCATAAAACAGGTAACTAACCGCGATACCCCATCGCTTGATAAATATTTGAACGAAATTGGAAAAGTGGAATTGATTTCAAGTGATGAAGAAGTAGAATTATCGCAAAAAATAAAGGAAGGCGACCAAAACGCTCTAACAAAATTAGTAAATTCAAATTTACGTTTTGTAATTTCTGTATCGAAACAATATCAAAATCAGGGGCTTAGTCTTCCAGACTTAATTAATGAAGGAAATTTAGGTTTAATTAAAGCTGCTCTCAGATTTGATGAAACACGTGGTTTTAAATTTATTTCTTATGCTGTTTGGTGGATTCGCCAATCAATTCTTCAGGCACTTGCAGAACAGTCGCGTATTGTAAGGCTTCCGTTAAATAAAATTGGTTCAATTAACAAAATTAATAAAGTTTTTTCTAAACTTGAACAACGTTTTGAGCGTGAACCAACTGCCAAAGAAATTGCCAACTATTTGAAAATTAATCAAAATGAAGTAAAAGAATATTTAAAAAATTCATGGAGATGTGTTTCCA
>PCSS01000356.1 GCA_002771395.1 Bacteroidetes bacterium CG23_combo_of_CG06-09_8_20_14_all_32_9
AATTAACTCGGGATATGACGACCATAGTCCTGTTTTTAATATTGAGGAAACGATTATGGTTTTTACATCCAAACGGAAGGGAAGCACAGGAAATTTTAAAACCAGCGACAAACAATATTTCGAAGATATTTATATTTCGCATAAAGAAAACGGACAATGGGCAACACCACAAAAAATAAGCGAAAATATAAACACAATGGAACACGAAGCCTCAGTAGCTCTTTCTGCCGACGGAAACGACCTTATTATTTACAAAGATGATGTTGGCGACGGAAATCTTTATATAAGCCATTTTAACGGAACAGAATGGAGTAAACCCGAAAAATTAAGTTTAAACGTAAATTCAACTTATAACGAAAGCCACGCATCTATCTCATGCGATGGTTCTACACTTTATTTTTCGAGTAACAGACCCGGTGGCTTTGGCGGTTACGATATTTATTATTCCAAACGATTGCCTAACGGCGATTGGAGCCTTGCTCAAAACGCAGGCCCGGTAATTAACACCGAATTTGACGAAAACGGTCCGTTTATTCATCCTGATGGCAGTACTTTGTATTTTAGTTCTAAAGGACATAACAGCATGGGTGGTTACGATTTGTTTTTTGCCATTTTAAAAGACGATGGTACTTTTTCGCGTCCCGAAAATATGGGATATCCGATTAATTCTATTGACGATGATGTTTTTTACGTTCTTTCTGCTGATGGTAAACGAGCATATTATTCTACTGTTCAGCCCGATGGCTTAGGCAGAAAAGATATTTATTTAATGGATTTGCTATCGCTGCCCGAACGCTCATTAGTGGTTGTAAACGGATTTATTAAAATCAAAAAAACCGGCGAAGTAATAAAAGATGTTATACTTAAAATTAACGATTTTAAAACCGGAACACTGATTGGAAAATTTAAACCTAATAAACAAACCGGCAAATACACAATTGTGGTTCCAAAATCCAAACAATATACCTTATCATGCGATGATTGCGGTTTTACCTTTCCGAGAGAACCTCTTACAATTCCCGAAAATTCTTCATTCTACTATCTGCAAAAACCAATTATTATAGACCCTTTAGTTGAGATATACTGAAGATAATTCAATTTCCGAATTTTATGCTATAATCATTCAATGGTTATACAACTGAATGACAACCGAATGACAACTGAATAACACGAAGTAAATGACACTTGAAAAAGAAAACATCCGTTTACGCGCTGTAGAGTCTTCCGACCTTGAAAATCTTTACTTATGGGAGAATAATATTGAAGTTTGGAAAGTAAGCCAAACAATTTCGCCTTTCTCAAAATATACTTTAAAGGAATACTGTTCGGTGGCTAAAACCCACTTGCAAGGCGCAAAACAACTGCGACTTATGATAGATGTGTGTGAAAAATCGGGCATAACTACCGTAGGAATGATTGATGTTTTTGATTACGATGCCGTTAATCAAAAAGCAGGAATCGGAATTTTAATTGGCGATACAAAATTTCGCCATAAAAAAATAGCTTCCACAGCCATAGAAATACTTGTAAAGTACGCTTTTTCTATTTTGAATCTGCATCAACTTTATTGCTTTATATCAGAAAATAACAGAGCAAGCATAGATTTGTTTTTAAAACAGAAATTTGAAATATGCGGCACAATTAAAGATTGGATTTTATATTCTAACAAATGGGAAAAGGTTTGTTTTTTGCAAATAATAAACAAATAATAATAAAATATTTCTATCTTCGGCATTTAATATTATACTTAGCGAGGTATGAATTATCGCATTTTTTAAAGGTCCCAAACCCCAAATCAAAAATTTAAATAACCAAGACCTGCTCCACAAGCCCTCTTGGAATTTTAGGTTTGGAATTTGGAATTTTTTTAAATGCGACAATTTATCAAGTTATCGGTATAGTTTTTTATACTATAGAATATTGATTATTGATAAATTTCTTATTATAAGAGGTGTTCTAAAAATTAGATTTTTTGAGGCGTACAAGATTTTAAAACCGGAGTAGAGACACACGTCCGTGTGTCTATACAGTTGTAAATGAGGATTTTAAATGTAGTCCAACAAAAAAAAAGCAATTTTTAGAAGTCCCGTATAAGAAGTTTTAAAAAAAATTAGGATAAAAAATGAAGAGATTGTCAGTTTTGGTAAAAATAATTATTTGCATAAGCATTTTCTTTGATTTTGCTATTTCGGGTTCTGCACAAAACTTTAAAAAAAGATTTATTGATGCCGAATATTATTTTTTATTTGATGAATTTAGTGACGCTTTGCCTATTTATCTCGGACTTATTAAATCCGACCCCGATAATGCCAATATAAATTACCGAATTGGTATTTGCTATCTCCATGTTCCGGGCATAAAAGAAAACCAAAAAGCACTTCCTTATCTTCAAAAAGCAGTTACTAACATCAATCCAAAGTACAAAGAGGGTTCTTATCGCGAAAGAGGCGCCCCAAAAGACGCTTTATTTTATCTGGGAAATGCCTATCGCAATAATATGGATTTCGACAAAGCACTTGAAACCTATAAAGAATACCGTGATATTTTAAGCACTAGAGATGTTTTTTATATTGATTACCTTGACAGAGAAATACAATGCACTCAAAACGCAAAAGAATTAGTTAAATTGCCATTAAAGTTTGTTACTGAAAACCTCGAACAAGTTATAAATTATCCAATCGAAGTTAAAAACTATCCTGTTATTTCTAACGATGAAAATGTACTTGTTTTTACTTCAGGCGATATAAATATTTCTTCATCCGGAATTTACCTCAACGTAATTAATATAGATTACAAAAAAAACAATATATTTTTTTCCAAAAAAATAGAAGGAAAATGGATAGAGCCTGTAAATATTACAAAACAAATTGGTACATCATCAATGGCAGTTCCTGTATCTATTAATGCTAATGGTACAGAGCTTTATTTAGTTCGTGATGATAACGATAACGGTAACATTTATGTAAGCACTTATAAAGACAATCAATGGTCGCCAATGAAACTGCTAAATAAAAATATTAACACAAAATACTGGGAATCACATGCTACGATTACCGTTGACGGAAAAACACTATATTTTACAAGCGACAGGAAAGGTGGATATGGCGGACTTGATATTTATTGCTCCTACCGGGATGAAAATGGTGAATGGGGCCCGGCAATAAATGTAGGACCAACAATTAATACAATGTACGACGAGGAAACTCCGTTTATATTAAACAACAGCAAAACTATGTATTTCAGTTCACAGGGACATTACTGTATGGGCGGCTTCGACATTTTTCGTTCAACATTACTTGCTAATAATACATGGTCATCACCGTTAAATGTTGGGTATCCTATTAATACAGTTGATAATGATTTCTTTTATATAGAAAAAGCTAATGATGAATATGCATTTTTTCCGTTAAATTACAACGAACGTGAAATGGGTTCAAGTGGTATTGCCTCTAACAACATTTTTAAAATCGGAGCAAGTATGCCCAAAGGTCTCGAAACCCAAATTGACACTAATAAAATAGCCGAAAACATTACCGAAGACCACGAAACCAAAGCAAAAGCCGAAGCAAAAATATTACTTAAAGGAACCATTACGCTTCAGGATCAAAAAAATGAACTTCCGCACGATTTCTTAATTTCAGTTATTGATATTTTAAAAGACGATACTTTGGTTAAAACTAAACCCAATTTTGATTTAGGAACTTACCTGGCTCAAATAAAATTGGGAAACTTTAAAATTGAATACAAATGCAACGGATACAATATACATTACGAAAATCTTTATATACCCGAAGATTATCCCCGTACCGAAGTCGCTGTTAATGTAGAAATGATCCCTCTGGAAGTTAGTAAAGGAGAATACTTCGTAATAAGAAGCATTTTCTTTGACTATGGCAAATACGCCCTTAGAAGAGAATCTGAAGTTGATTTGCAACGCCTTGCCGACCTTATGCAGAAAAATCCATCGCTTTATGTTGAAGTTATCGGGCATACCGATGCTTTAGGTAGCGATATGTTTAACCAAAAACTTTCCGAAAACCGTTCAAAAGCATCTATTGATTATTTAGTTTCGCGTGGAATTGACCAAAACCGTTTTGTATCAAAAGGAATGGGCAAAACTAATTTTATTGCAATTAACCAAAATCCCGACGGTAGCGATAATCCCGAAGGACGACAACTTAACCGCCGTGTAGAAATAAAAATACTTAACACTACTGCCGAAAATATTATTGTTGAAGATATTAAGGTTCCCGAAACTTTGCGTTTTTCTAGCATCGGCAGACAACGCCCGACAGATAAATATACTATTCTTTTAATCCAGCAAAAAGAAAAAAGTGTTAGTACCGATGATGTTAGCCGCCTGATTAATTTAACTACAAAACTTAAATCAAATGAATTGTTTGCGTCTGTTACAGGTTCACCTATAAATGAAGCAAAAGTAAATGATATGATAATGTTTACTGCCGGTGAGTTTGCTAACAAATCGGATGCAATGAAAATTCTGAACATTGTTGTTGATGAAAATTTCCCCGATGCAACTATAGAAAGTATGAACCAAATTGGAAAAATTAAAAAGGAAATTAATATCACATACCAAAATCAAACCGGTACAATAGACGATGATAAAACCATATATACAATTCAACTTATTGCATTAACAAAGCCGGTAGAATTATCTTCATTTAAAAACATTAAGGGGGTTAAAGAAAATCTTTGTAAGGATGGATTTTACAGATATACTTACGGCGAATTTAAAGGTATTAATAACGCCCGGAAAGAAATCCAGCAAATTATTGAACTTGGTTATCCAAGCACATTCCTTGTAAAACTTGACAACTTCAATCAAAAAGTTGAGCAAAAAGGCGAATTTACAATTCAACTTGAATCATTGTCGGAGCCCGTAAATCTCAGTTATTACAAAAATTTAAAAGGAGTTAAAGAACTAATAGGTAACGACGGTAATTATAAATATATATACGGTAAATATACTACTGTTGATGATGCACGTAAAGAACTCAAAAAAATTCAGAAATTGGGCTACAAAAATGCATTTATAGTTAATGCTGATAAGTATAAATAGTGTCTGTCTGTAAAGTAACGAAAACCTGTGAATTTATGTCAGTATATTACAATCCGCAATT
>PCSS01000381.1 GCA_002771395.1 Bacteroidetes bacterium CG23_combo_of_CG06-09_8_20_14_all_32_9
GAAAGAAGGCATTATTACTTCGTCTAATGGCTTAATATCAGCCAATATTGCTGCCATTTCTAATGCATCAGTACAACTTGTTGTTAATAAGGCTTTCTTAAATCCATATTTATCCTGAAAAAACTGATGGCATTTCTGAGTAAACATTCCATTTCCAGAAAGTTTACCTGAGGATACAGCCTGATATAAATAATGTGTCTCTTTACCAGTTAAATATGGTTTGTTAAAAGGAATATTCATTTTTTTCAACTTTAATTTACCTTAAATATCGTAATATCTCCCTGCTCTCCTACTTTATTTGTTAAAAAGGGCTTTAATACCTCTTGCTGAAGCGGCTCTGAGCCTACAATAATAATATATTTGGCTCCTTTTTCTATATATTTTTTTAGAATCTCAGGATTATAATCAAATAGAAAATTAGTCCAACCCGGCTGGTCAATTATATATAAAGAATAGCAGGTACTCATATCCGGGAGAACGATCACTTTATCATCTGATGTAACACCAATTTCTTTCAAATAATCTTTTATGAAAAATAAATCTTTAAAGGATGAGTCCGGAAAATACTGCCAATTGTACCGTTCTATAATTTTTTTATGGTCATAATTAATATTCTGAATTAGCAAGAAAACCAGCCCAAATATAAGAATGGAGTATGATAAAATTCTTATTGTCTTATTTTTAAGATTCTTTAAAAAGTCGTCCATTACCTGAAATGTAATTAGCAATAAAAAGAAAGGAGCAATAAAAAAGCTAATAGTGTAATAATCATGCTCTTTAAGATTACTATACCAAAGCATAGCAAATCCTAAACTACCTATAATATAAAATAACAATATAGTTAAAAAGGCTTTACTGGCTTTTTTAAATAAGATCATCGCTAAAATAACACAAGCAAGAAATACTTTGTACATGATTGGATCGAAGTACTCATAGTACCATCTGGCAGTAATATTTTCCCATACTAGCTTAATTGACTGCATATCCATTGACCAAATAGGGTTAAATTGGAATATGTAGTACATTTGCTTATGTGATTCGTTATAATAACTTGCATATAAATACCATGAAAAGATTAAGAAGAAAGGAATTAATAATAATAAAAAGCTTTTAAGAAAATTACCAAAAATCAATTCTTTATTCTGTTTAAATTTAATAAAAGGTATTCTCTCGAAGACTAACAATCCTATTAAAACAAACAAACTCATTGCTTCAGATAATTTCAACAATGATGCTAAAGCAAATAATACCAGAGCAATATAAAAGTGTTTACCTTTTTTTTCTTTATAAAACAACATAAAATAGTACCACCCAATAAACGTAAAAGATAATGCAGGAACATTAAGCAGAAAATTGTTAGTATAAAAGATTATCACAGGTGAAATAAAAGAAAAAAAGGTCAATACCATGGATAAATAATTGTTTGAGATAAATAAGTTAAACGTTTTAAACAAATAGAATAGCCCGATAAAATATACCAGTATTACTAAAAAACGATAAATAAATTCATTAAATCCGAATATTTTATATAAAACACCAACGGTAAAATATAATATAGGAAACTCTTCAGTACAATATCCAGTTGTATAATTATCGGACAAAAGACAATGTAGTTGTGGTTTGAAAAAATTAATATCTTTGTTTGCATAGTTCAATGCTTGCGAGGCGCAATCTGTTTGCCTCCAGCTATGAATAGCCTGTGGACGATAGTTTATTATTTTATGATAATTAAACCGATAGGACATTACTAACAGGATAATAATAAACAAAGAGTAAATAAATATTTTTGATTTAATAATCTTGTTTAATCTTTCAAGAAAAATATTCATATATTAAGTCTTAATATTTTACAATTAGCTAACTTATTTGATTTCTTAAGTATTTTATAGAATTATTAAAAAATCAATTTTTAAATTTCAGTTACTCTTAATTTTCATTTGTTTTTGAGATTATATTTGAAGTATCTTTCACCACATATAAAGGTCTTCCTTTAACTTCAGAGAATATTTTTCCAATATATAATCCTAGTAATCCTAAATTTGCAAACAGTAATCCTCCAATAAAAAAAATCGCAACCATTATGCTGGTCCAACCAACCGGCACCTCAAAAAGAAAATATCTTATTGCAGTATAAATTCCAAAAATTAATGCAATTACTGAAATTAGAAATCCAAATTTTATAGATAATCTTAATGGTTTATTTGAATGATTCACAATTCCATCAATTGCCAGATTAAATAATTTCGAATAAGAATAACTACTCTTTCCATCTTGCCTGAATGAATGTTCAACATCGATATATACCGGTTCAAAACCTAACCATTTTATAAATAATGTAAATATTCGGTTTTGTTCCCTCATCAGTTTAAACTGATCAATAACTTTTTTTGAGTATATACCAAAATTTCCAACCGTATGGTCTGTTTTCATATCAGTTAAGTAGTCATACATAATGAAGAATAATTTTGATGTAAGCCGCTTCAAAAACTTATCTTTTCTGTAATACCTCCTACCTAATACTACATCAACACCTTCTTTAGCTTTAGCATATAATTTTATAATTTCTTCTGGTTTATCCTGTAGATCGCAATCCATAACAACAACCCAATCACCAGAACAATAATCGATACCAGCTGTAATTGCACAATGTTGTCCAAAATTACGAGAAAGGTTAATGCCTAAAATATTTCTATCATTAGCTGACAAACCCTTAATCGTATACCATACATTATCAGGACTTGCATCATTTACTAAAATAATCTCATATTTATTAGTAATCAATTTAAAAGTTTCCTTTAATCTGATTACTAGTTCCATTAAACTGGTTTTGCAACCATAAACAGGAACAACAACGCTTATAAATGGACTAATATTCATTAACAACACATTACTTAATAATTATCTTTTAATAATTTGGTTATACGAAAGTAAACATAAATTATTTTCTGAATCCAGCACTTTAACAACAACAGACAGAACTTTGAAATTCTCAACATAATCGGGGAACTGATATTGAATCTTATAAGTTCTACCCAAATACAAAGGCATATAAAATAAGTATTTGTAATTTAAAAAATCAGTCCTTACACCTGGAAATTGTGTTCCAAAATATTTTGAAATAATTAAACTTGGTATAAGTCCATGTGCAATTCTTCCCTCAAATCCCTTTTCTTTAGCAATATATTCATTAAAATGAATCGGATTCAAATCATTACTTAATTTGTCAATCAATTCATCTGTAATTTCAATTCTTTCAACTTCAATTTTTCGAGTTGATTTATTTAACATACAATTTACATGTATTGTGTTATATGACTCAGTTAACTCAAACCCCTCTCTATTCCATACCTTTTGAACAGCAATATTTTGAGTTTGGGTTGAGACTATCATTTTTTCAAAACCCTGTTTTCTAAAGTACTCCTGAGTATAACGAATAATATCAGAATATACACCTCCACCAGAATATTCAGGCAAGACACCATATAAAACACCTTCACATTTTTTTGTATCGTTATCCCACGAACAAGTTGCAAATCCAATATCGATACCATTTTTCTTAACTAAAAATACCACTTTACCTTCAGTTGCAGTATATCCCCTAGCCCATTCTTTGTAACCATCAAGAATTAATTTTTTATCAAGAAAAGGATTAGAATTATAGTGGCTTATGTAGTTTGGAAAAATTTTACCGGTCAATTCTTCAATTAAATTGCCATGTTGAGAAGTACACTTTTCAAATTCAAGCTCAACATTCCTAAGTGCTTTGGGCAAATAATTATTGAATTTACATTCATAATAAACCAAAGTGTCTGCAACAATATAAGGAAAACCAATAATGTCAAGTTTTGATAATAAATAAAGTTTATTCGAAGGTAAACGAATTATAGCTATATCTGCATCGTTTTTAATTAATTCCTGTTGAAGATCTTTTGTTTTGAAATCATTAATTTTATCCCGAAAAATTTTCGCTTTGAATCTTTTACTTTCTAATTCTGAATATATCATATAATAACTTTTTAAATTCTGCTTGTTTTAGTATTTATTATTTCTGTTTCTTCCATTATTTTTTTTTGTAAATTGATAATAGTTTAAAATTATTAATTCACCCCACTATGTTAATAATATCAGAATATCATTTCTTTTGAATCAGTTACAAGCAAATATATTAAACCCCTTTATAGAAAAAACAAATGTAATAATTTCTATATAATTTCAGAAAGTTAATTTAAATTTAGCAATGAAAAAACAAGCTGAAATTTACAAAATCCAAATTGAAATTATTAAGCTGGTCCACCCGGGCATTAACACATAACCCATTGAATACTTAATTAATGTAATAATTGCAAACATTATGGACAATCCAGAAACTATTATACCTAATTTCATAGCAAGTTTTATAGGTTTTTCTGAAAAAGAAAGCATTACATCTAATGCTAAATTCAATAATTTCCTTAAACTATACGAACTTTTTCCAATTTCTCTTTCTGCATGAACAACATCAATAGTTGTAATTTTAAATCCTACCCATTTTATCATTGCAGGAAAGTAACGAATGGTATCTTTCATCAATATAGTTGCCTGAACTGCTTTCCTGCTATAGATACCATAATTTCCGATTGCAGCATCTTGCTTGGTCTCTGTTAAATAGCTTAATACCCAATAAAAAAATTTTGAAATAATCTTTTTAAAAAACCTATCTTGTCTATTAGCTCTTCTTGCTAATACAGAATCATAACCTTCTTGGATTTTTTTTAATAAATTCGGAATTTCTTCTGGCTTATCTTGCAAGTCACAATCCATAACCACAATATAATCACCAGATGCATGGGCAAGACCTGCTGTAATAGCATAATGTTGTCCAAAATTACGGGATAAATTTATTCCTTTTACTTTACTATCATTTTGAGCAATTTTTTTTATAACCTGCCAATCGTTTTCGGGGCTATTATCATTTACAAATAAAATTTCGTAATTCTCAATATTCAAGTTTTTAAAAATATAAACAAGTCTTGCATACAATTCTTCAATAACTTTTGAACATCTAT
>PCSS01000240.1 GCA_002771395.1 Bacteroidetes bacterium CG23_combo_of_CG06-09_8_20_14_all_32_9
TATTTTAAGACTCTGGTCTAAATAAGCGTTCTGGTAAAGCGAAAAAATAATAAATGCCTCGGGACTATATGGGTCAAAGCCTTCGTATTGATTTTGATAGTTGTCTTCTTTGGTAATTACTGCGTTTTCTGTCATTGCTACTTCAAGATTTCCTTCTGTTTTGTGTAATCCCATTACATAAGTTTCGGTTCCAAAAGATTCTTTTTTTTTACTGCTATTAACATGAATACAGATAAACAAATCGGCTTTATTTATATTTGCAATTTGGGCTCTTTTAAATAGTTCAATAAACTCATCTGTTTTTCTTGTGTAAATAACTTTTACATCTTTAAAATTTGTTTCTATGTATTTTCCTAATTTTAATGCAACAGCTAAGGTAATATTTTTTTCTTTTCCCTTATTACCTACTGCTCCGGGGTCTTTTCCGCCATGACCTGCATCAATAACTACAGTTTTAATATGGAATTTATTTTCGCTGGTTTGTGCAAACGAATTAAAATTAATAAAAATTAACAAAAAGAGCAATCCCGCATAAGATGTGGCAATCCTCATAATCAAGTATAAATGGCTATATGCCCTCATCAAATTTTTAATTAGTTTTGAAGTTTATTTATTAACGTGAATTTGCACAAAAATAATATATTTATACAAAAATCTATTAATATTCTTTTAGTAGCTATGCTGTCGGTTTTATCGGCAAAAGTTGCTAAAAGTCAAATTGCTGTGCCTTCCGATTCCGTTGTTCAAAAAGCAGATACCTTTAATTTAAGCGACGGAACAAAAATATCTATTGATTCGCTTGGCAAAGACACTACAAAAGTTACAATTGTAAAAAAAGAAAGCCGTGTTGATGCTCCTGTTGAATATACGGCAAGTGATTCTATAGTTTTTAACGTCAAAGAACAAAAAGCCTATTTGTATAACGCGGCACAAATCAATTATAAAGAAATAGAATTGAAAGCTGATTATATTGAAATTAATTTTGGAAAAGATGAGGCTTATGCCTCGGGAGTGAAAGACAGCACCGGAAAAGAAGTTGGTAAACCTCAGTTTAAAGATGGCAGTGATGAGTTTACTTCTACTACCCTGCGATATAATTTTAAGTCTAAAAAAGGTATCATTACGGGAGTTGTTACCGAGCAATCGGGCGGATTTCTTCATAGTGAACGTACAAAAAGGATGGCGAACGGTAATGTTTGCTTAAAAAACGGAATGTACACCACTTGCAACCTCGACCACCCGCATTTTTATGTTACGCTTACAAGAGCCAAAGTTATTCCGAACGAAAAAATTATTTCGGGACCTGCATATCTTGTAATTGAAGATGTTCCATTTCCGCTTGGTATCCCTTTTGGATTTTTTCCGAATAAAAAAGGAAATAAATCAGGAATTATTATTCCTGAATATGGAGAAGAGCAAAATCGCGGGTTTTTTCTTAAAAACGGAGGATATTACATTGCCATAAGCGATTACATGGATATGACGATTAGAGGCGAGGTTTATTCAAAAGGTTCCTGGGGAAGCAGTTTAATTACAAATTACAAAAAAAGATATAAATACAATGGTAATTTTAATTTTAGCTATTCCAAACTCATTATAGGCGAAAAACAATTACCAAATTACCTTAATACCAACACTTATTGGGTAAGATGGACACACAACCAGGATTATAAAGCACATCCAAACCATACTTTTTCGGCAAATGTAAATCTTGGTTCAAGTTCATACAATAAATATAATACATATAGTGTAAATAATCGTTTACAAAGTAATGTCCAGTCAAGTGTATCATACATACAACGATGGCCCAATTCGCCATTTAATCTTTCGGCAAACCTCAGGCATAGCCAGAATTTATTAGACAGCACTATAAATCTCAGTATCCCGGATTTATTATTATCTATGTCAAGGCAAACTTTTTTTAAACGAAAAAACAGAACAGGAAAATCAAGATGGTACGAAAATTTATACGAAAACATTGGCATTTCATCTACGGCTAATCTTTCTAACTCAATACAAACAAAAGAAGACAAGGTATTTACCGAACAAACCCTTCACGATTTCCGCAACGGAATGAAATATAATGTACCTGTTAGCACTTCGTTAAAAGTGTTTAAATATTTTATGCTTAATCCTTCGCTATCATATACAGAACGGTGGTATCTTCAATCAACAAATAAAACATGGATTCCAACCCAATATTTACCAACCGATACTATTCCCGCTTATTTAAAAACTGATACTGTACAAGGATTTGGAAGAGCAGGTGATTATATTTTTTCTGTTCCATTTACAACCAAGCTTTATGGTTTTTTTCAGAGCCGTAACCCGAATGCAAAAATTATCGCTTTGCGTCATATAGCTACACCTACGGTAAGTTATAGTTACCGTCCCGATTACTCTAAGCAACAATATGGTTATTACAAAACAGTACAAAAAGATACTTTGGGAAAAACAGAAACTTACTCTATATATAATAATGGTATATTCGGGTATCCTTCGGCAGGAAAATACGGAGCAATAACTGTTAACCTTGGCAATAACCTTGAGATGAAAGTAAAGTCTGGTAAAGATACCATTACAGGCACAAAAAAAATTATAATTCTTGAAAGTCTGAATTTCGGCTGTTCGTACAACATGGCATTAGACTCTATGAAGTGGTCGCCGGTTAGCATTCAGGGACGAACAACACTTTTTAAAATTTTGAATATAAACTTTAGCGGAACCTTAGACCCTTATGCTTATGACTCAACAGGCAGAAAATTAAAAGTATCGCAGTGGAAACAAAATAAAAAATTAGGCAGAATTTCTACAGGAAATCTATCAGCAGGTTTTAATTTTAATTCCGACGGTTTTAAACACAAAGAAAAAGAAAATAAGAGCGATGCAGCAAAACAGGCAGCAATAAATGCCGGATTACCCGAAAATTATTTAGATTATTATGTTGATTTTAAAATTCCGTGGAATTTCAGAACAGACCTTAGTTTATATTACACAACACAATATGATGAAGAAACATATAAATTTACCCATACAATCACTAAAACCCTTAGTTTTTCGGGCGATATAAACCTTACCGATAAATGGAAAGTTTCGTACTCCTCGGGTTTTGATATAGAAAATCGAAAATTTACATACACAAGTATAAATATTTTCAGAGATTTGCATTGCTGGGAAATGCGTTTTTCGTGGATACCTTTTGGAACATATAAAAGCTATAGTTTTCAGATTAACGTAAAATCGTCTGTTTTACAAGATTTAAAATTGAACCGTAGGCGGGATTGGACAGAAAACTTCTGATTTGTTATAAAAATCGCTGTTAACCCGCTAAATATAGTAACCGCGAATAGTAACAAAAATTGTTTACTACTCACCCGCAAAAGTAAAGATAAATTAGTATAATCTGTGTTCTAAAAAGAACATGGGCCGGATAGTTACATTAATTTAACTCAATTATTTCGGTCCAACCATATTTATCAGGAACATAGCCATACTGAATTCCAACAAGAGTATTATAAAGTTTTACGGAAATTGGTCCCGGTTTTCCATCTTTACAATATCTGTAAACTTTATTTTTTTCAGTGTCATTAATTTCACCAATAGGAGTGATTATTGCAGCAGTTCCGCATGCACCAACTTCTTCAAAAGATTCTAATTCATCAACAGCAATAGGTCGGCGTTCGGTTTTAATGCCAATATCATCGGCTAATTGTATTAAACTCATGTTTGTAATAGACTGCAGTATTGATTCTGATTTTGGAGTTGTATATGTATTGTTTATTATTGCAAAGAAGTTCGCTGAACCAATTTCATCAACATAAAGTTTATCTTTAGCATTTAAATACATTGGTCCACCGCATCCCGAATTGTGAGCTTTTGCAATTCCTCTCATACTTGCTGCGTAATTACCTCCAACTTTAAATGTTCCGGTTCCTAATGGTGCTGCCCTGTCGCTATCGCGAATAACCGCAATTTTTACAGGATTAAATCCTTCTTTAAAGTACGGACCAACAGGGCTAACAAATACAATAAATGTATATTCCGAAGCAGGTTTAACGCCAACTTCGGCGCCCGAACCAAAAAGTAAAGGTCTGATATAGAGTGCAGCACCAGTTCCGTAAGGGGGAATAAATCTTTTGTTCAATTTTACGGCTTTAACAATCGCTTCGTGAAAAAGCTCAAGTGGCACTTCTGCCATAAATACTCCTTTAGCAGAATGCTGAAAACGTTTTGCATTTTCTATCCATCTAAATAAACGAACTTTACCATCTTTTCCTCTATAGGCTTTCATTCCTTCAAATGCTTCCTGCCCATAGTGTAATCCTGTTGCAGCTATATGAACAGGTATATATTCCGAATCTGATACTTCGAGTTGGCACCAAGCGTCATTTTTGAAAACACTACGAACATTAAAATCCGTTTTTAAATACCCAAAAGGTAATTTTCCCCAATCAATATTTTCCATCTCAACTATTTTAGAAGTTTGTTGAAACATAACATATAATTTTAAATTAATTCAATAAGCATGCTGACAATTTCAATTATTTAACTATATACTTAAAGAGTGTGACTTCAACTTGTGGAACAATTTTTCCTTCTTTCGTTAATTGCTCAATAACACTTTTGGGATGTGTAATTATAATTGGAACCATTGCTCCTATCTGTGATAACATTATATTCGCCGGGACCGGAACAAAAATTTTTTTGCCGTCTTTTTCTACTTCGGCTCTATCTTGAAATCCAAATGTATTTATCATAATTCAGCAAGCATTAAAAAATTTGTTGGCTCATTTTCCAGTATTTTATAGACAAGAAAATTCCCCGCTATTCCGTAAGTTATGACACCTGCTTCTGCTGATGCTTCGTATGTATCATAAGAACCAACAACTTGCTGTTCATAGACAAGGATAAATTTATTCCTGTAGGAGTTCAATAAGGACTGCTTGTTGCTGACTATGTAGTCATAATTCTTTTTTAATTTTTCTTCACTTGCCATTGGAGTATTTTAATTTATCGATTACAAACTTAAGACAAATCTACGAATAAAAAACAAAAAATAAAAACGGCTGCTAACGGCGGGTTAAAAAATGGCGGCT
>PCSS01000341.1:0-159 GCA_002771395.1 Bacteroidetes bacterium CG23_combo_of_CG06-09_8_20_14_all_32_9
CATCGACATCTAAAGATATTTCTATTCCAAGTTCATCTGCTTCAACTGAAATAAACCGGACAAAATCATTAGTAAATGTTTCTAAATTAATCGGGGAATGTTTTTTAATATCTTCCCGCGTCAAGGCAAGGAATTTTGTTATAATATCATTGAGTCTTT
>PCSS01000341.1:456-1737 GCA_002771395.1 Bacteroidetes bacterium CG23_combo_of_CG06-09_8_20_14_all_32_9
TGATATTCAATTCTAATTCAAACTCTTCATTTTTATTTGAATAAATTTTTAGATTTTCTAATTTTAATTCGGGAGCTATAATTATTTCATTCCATAGTTTGTTCAGTATCGACTTCACGCCCATTATATTTACGAAGGCTTTGTTGGCAAGAGTGACAATACCATCGGCATCAATAGATGCAACCCCGGTGGCCATCTGATCGAAAATAGTACTGGTAGTTAATTTAATTTCAGAATATTGGCGTAAAATTTGTTTTCTCTTCTGCCGGCTGTTAAAATAAAGCAGTCCAATCAGCATAAATCCAAAAAGGACAATAGTCAACAGGACCATCTGGCGATCAAAAGATTTAGAAACATTATTATAACTGCTAAGGGAAAGTCCCACCCGGAACAACCCAAACGGATATTCATCGATTGCAAAAGGACGCACCAGCTCCAGTACTTCTTTATCCTGAAACACATATTTCCGGTGAAAGATAGTGTCGCTGTCGAGTGCTTCCGTTAAAAATGGATCAGACTTTATCGAAAGAAGCTCTCCGGTTTTACGGGAGGAAAAAATAATTCCGTCCAGGGATTGATAAATAATATATTCAACGCCCGCTTCACGAGCCATATTTTGTACCAGATAACCAATCTGAGTATTCTTCAGCGCTTCCGTATAGTATTGAGCATCAGCAGCAATCACTATTACTTTATCGAGAGTATTGGTTATCTCAAGATAATAATGGACAGATTCATCAGGCAGTTCATTTTGCTGCAGTAATAAGACATAGAATGATTCCGGATTCGACGCCAGCGATATTATTTCATTTGTGACAAAATCAGGTAAAACTTTTTTTGAACCTACACCCAACCCTTCAACTGAAATCTGTCCGATGGTATCACAAATATAAATTGCATCTAAATTATGCCTTAAAGCTATTATTGTCAGTTGATCTCCCCTGACATTATTCTCTGGCATATCTGCAATAAAAAGAGCAATTTCATGGAAACGGCGATGAACTAAATAATCATTAAAAGATTCCGATGCTATGGCGTTCCCTGATGCCTGGGCTAGAGCTTCCGCAAAGGTTGTTCCCTGCATGACGAGTAGCTTGAAGCTGTCCCCCCGGCTGGCCTGGATGCCCCACCAGGTAAAAATAAACAAGAGTAAAGCGAAAGCAATTATAACTATTACCAGTAATCTGCGATCAAACCAGCTTTTGGTATTTTTATATTTTTCAGACATACTTGAAAGATTGCCGTTTATTAAGTCCTGGGCAATTAAAATATTTAAGCATT
>PCSS01000341.1:1899-4242 GCA_002771395.1 Bacteroidetes bacterium CG23_combo_of_CG06-09_8_20_14_all_32_9
ACCTCTGGGTCGAGTGGTAAATCTTTTTATAAACATTAGACTGAGTTTATCATCAGAAACTCCGGGACCGTTATCCTTGATAATAATCTCAGTAAACTCTTGTGCTTCCCGGTTGAAAACCGTTGAAGATATTTCTATTTCTTTATTATCTGTCATATTAGCCACGGCTTCGCCGGCATTTTCAATAAGATTCACAAGTACCTGTTGTATTTGGGTTTCATCTATTTCAATATATGGCATTTTCTCAGTCAAATTGGTTCTAAATCTGATACCATCGAATCGATTTTGAGGCTTAAGAAAAGCTGTAACATTTTCAATTAATTGGTTAAGGTCAATTTTTTTAATTTCACAGTTATCAGAGTCAGATTCTATCAATCTTTCAGAAAATCGACTTATATTTTCAACGGCCTCCTGCATCAATCCGAGCTTGCTTTTAATTTTATCATATTTTCTGCTTTCGATATATGAAGGCATCAATTCCAGATTGCCCGACAATACCGCCAGATAATTATTTATTTCATGCGCCACATCTCCAGCCATTTTCCCTTTGATATAATAACGGTCAAGCCTGATCATCATCTCCTGAAACTTTTTACTTTCAGAGATGTCGCGAATCATATAAAGATGGGCTACTACCCTGTCATCATGGTTCATAATTGGTGAAGATATAATATATGCAGGAAACAGGTTTCCGGTTTTAGCACGGCACAAAATCTCAAATCCATCTTCATCATTTTGCTGTGTTTGATTGTGAGAGAGGTTATCCTTTGCGTTTTGGAATAAATCTGAGATATTCATATTGATGATATCATCTTTTTTATATTCAAAAAGTTCAGAAGCTTTTTTATTATAGACCATTATACTACCATTGCTATCAGCAGTGATTATTCCTACCTGAGAATTATCTATAATGACTCCAAGCAACGATTGTGATTCCCTTAGGCTTATACCGGCATCACGCAGCTTTAATGTATAGTCTTCGATTTTTTTGTGGTCATCCCAAAGCCTTGATGATAGTGTATTTGAAGCTTTTACCAGCCTTATCAATTCTTTTCCCCCGGTTGATTCCAGATGGTAATACATATTGCCACTGGCAGTCTTTTCCAGACCCAAAACTAACCTCTGATAAGGCTTTTTAAATTTATTTGATAATAAATAGATCATAAGCAGGGCCGTTAAAACAGTTCCTAAAAACAAGAGCAGGATAGCCCATAAAAAAGTTGTTTTATTAAACAATAGGAAATTATGTTTTACAGCTACCATCAGCAGTGCTGTATCACCGGTAACGAGTTTGAAGTTGTACGCATAAACTATATAATTATTTTCAATCTCTAATTCGACAATCTGCGAATTTTCGGAATTCAGAGGAGTCAATTTGGGCATGTTATCAATTTCATCAATGATAACATTATCCGGGTCTTGTGGATTATCAGCAAGATCAGATTGGTAATAATAAGATATTGATGAATTAGTTTTATTTTGAAAATATAATTTTGCATATCTTATATCTGAATTTGATTGAAAACTTTTTTTCAGTATCCCTTCTACAATCGTTCCTGTTTCTTCCGGATTTGAATCGGTATTATAATTTTCAAGACCTCTATTTATATTATCACTAAAACTATCGAGGGATTTTAATATCAGGTTATTTTTTTCAAGAGAGGAGAGGTCTTGTTTTGGATATAAAATGATAATCAATAACGCAGAAAAAACGAAAAAAACCTGAATCACTATCAAGTGGCTCAACCGATCCATCAATTCTGGTTTTCTCTTATGAAAGAGGAATTTATATAATTTAGTAAAAATCATGTTCATCAAATAGGATATCGGTAAAAATGGATTTGTCTGCATTTGACGGGGTGAAATATAAAAAGTCTGGGAGCGGTGGAGGGGGGATGCCCGACTCTAACGTCAGGTGGCTGGAAGTCCAGCACACACCACTCCCAGAATCTTAAGATTTTCCATAATACATATAAGCAATTGATATACCGATTATCGGCCTTTAGGACTATATTAAGCATGAGATATAAAAAAATAGATATGTAGCATCTACTTACATGTGCAGATATTAAATAAAATTTCATTCAATATTCTATTAATAATAACAAATATTATGAATAATTGTTCGAAAATAGTGCAATTTAATGCATTTCATTTTAATCAATAAAAAAACCGGAGGTAAAAGCTACATCCGGCTTTTGCACAAAAATCAGGAAATTATCTTTAAATAATCTACTTTCTGTCTTCGAGTTCTTCGATATATTTTTCTGCGGCAATGGCGGCTGTAGTGCCATCACCGACCGCGTTTGTGATTTGTCTTACTAACTGTGCCCTGACATCACC
>PCSS01000341.1:4260-4898 GCA_002771395.1 Bacteroidetes bacterium CG23_combo_of_CG06-09_8_20_14_all_32_9
AATCGATGTTTCCATCTTTTCATCAGTAATAATATATCCGCCATTATCCTTGCGTAAAGCCTCTCTGGTAATATTAGAGTTAGGATGAAACCCGATAAATACAAAAATAGCTCCAACATCAAGATTGGATTTCGCTCCGGTTTTCACATTTTTAAGAGAGAGGTTTCTGACTTTTTTATCATCGCCATTTATAGATTCAATCACCGTATCCCAGATAAATTCGATTTTATCGTTATCAAATGCCCTCTTCTGTATAATTTTCTGGGCGCGTAATTCACCACGGCGATGAATAATATAAACTTTCGATCCAAATTTCGTTAAATAAGAACCCTCTTCGACAGCGGCATCTCCCCGCCGGCAACGGCTATAACCTGATCTTTGAAGAATGCTCCGTCACAAATGGCACAATATGAAACACCTTTGCCGGAATATTCCTTTTCCCCCGGAACATTAAGATAAACCGGAGATCCCCCGGTCGAAAGAATAACGGCTTTAGCGCGAAAGATATTTCCCGAAGCGCACTTAACAACCCGATCATTACCATCAACATAAATCTCTTCGACTTCTTCCGATTCAATTTCCAAACCAAACTTTTTGGCATGGTCGGCCATTTTCATAGCTAAGTCGGCTCCGGATAT
>PCSS01000314.1:0-938 GCA_002771395.1 Bacteroidetes bacterium CG23_combo_of_CG06-09_8_20_14_all_32_9
CTTTTGCTATTTTATTTTTTTTATTTGTTCATTGTAAATTGAATATTTGACATTGTTCATTTTTCGATCTTTCTTCATTTGATGCTGAGTAGTCACGCTCTTTTTATTTTCAGCATCATCGGCTTCGCAATAATTTGCTTCCACACTGGTACATGCCTTTACAAGTTGTGCCATATTTACCTGTGTATATATTGAGAAGTTACTTTACTTTCTTTTAATTCTTCTATAAATTTTTTGCCGTCTTCGGTTTCCAGTTCACATCGCAAGCATCTTTTTGCTTCTTTTACTGCTTGTTTTTCAGTTAATACGGCTTCTACCTCCTTAAAGTTTGTTTTTCTTATTTTTGCTGATAATTGCTTAGGTTCAGGTCGTTTAGCGGTTAATAATTCTTCCGCTTCTTCTGTGGTTAATTTAACCGGTTCAATGTACATTGAAGGTCTGGTTAATTTATACTCTCTCTTTATTTCTTCTCCGTGCAGGTACTGCTCAATTGACTGTGCGGCAATTTTTCCTGAAGCAACGGCATCTACTACTGTATTTGGTCCCGTAACTACATCGCCTCCTGCAAATACACCTTTCCGTTTGGTTTCAAAGGTTTCTGGGTTAACAACAATGGTTTCCCCTTTTGACAATTCAACTTTTTCATTCTTCAAGAAGGAAGTATCGGGAGATTCACTGATGGAAACTATTAATGTATCAAGTTCTACAGTAAATTCTGAACCTGCAATAGGCTCCGGTCTTCTTCTGTTGGATTCATCAAGAGCTCCCATTTTCATTCTTATAAACTCGCAGGCATGAAGTTTTCCATTTTCTGCAACTAATTTTTTGGGTCCGGTCAGAAATTCAATTTTTATTCCTTCTTCCAAAGCGCCTTCTACTTCGTCTTTGTGAGCAGGCATTTCGTCAATTGTTCTACGGTAAAAAATTGTTACATTTTC
>PCSS01000314.1:956-5935 GCA_002771395.1 Bacteroidetes bacterium CG23_combo_of_CG06-09_8_20_14_all_32_9
ACTTTTTTCCCGATTTCTACTGTTTTCCCAAGATTAATTTCTTTCAGCAGTTTCATACCAGGAATAACACCCTCAATATCCTCATTTGGAATCCCCATGTTTAATGATTTATAAGCGCCGCTGGCAATAAAAATAGCTTTATAACCCTGAGTGAATAATTCATCAATGGTAAAATCTTTACCAAGTGCAGAATTTGTTTTAATATCCACACCTGCGCTTTTGATATAATTAATATCTGCATTCAATATTTTTCTTGGCAGCCTGTATTCCGGAATACCTAATGCCAGCATACCACCTGCCACCGATTCTTTTTCAAAAATGGTAGGAGCATATCCCATCTGGGCAAGGTAAAATCCACATGTTAATCCTGCCGGTCCGGAACCTATAATAGCTACCTTAATGCCTTTTGATTTATCTGTTTTCTTAACCCTGAGCATCAGATTTTTCTTCAAACCATAATCGGTAGCGAATCTTTTCAAATTTCTGATGGCAATAGGTTCGCCTCCCTGCCCTGCACGACATTTGGATTCACACGGATGGTTACATACACGGGAAAGCACGGAAGCAACAGGATTATCTTTTTTAATAATTTCAAGAGCTTCTTTGTATTTCCCATGAGCGATAAGTGCGATATAAACTGATGCTTCTGTATTTATAGGACAAGTATATTGACAAAGTGAAGAAATAATTTCTTTACATACTCCTGCTTCACATTTTTTCTTTAATATATGGTCCTCATATTCTTTAAGGAAATAACGAATAGTAGCAAGAACAGGATTTGGTGAAGTTTGTCCTAAGCCACACATAGAAGCATCTTTTATAACAGGTCCAAGTTCCTGAAGTAATTCCACATCTTCAATTTTTCCCTTTCCTTTTGTTATTTTTGTAAGTATTTCATTCATTCGTTGTGTACCTTCTCTGCAAACCGAACATTTTCCGCAGGATTCTTCCTGGAGGAAGTTTGTAAAATATCGTGCAACGTCAACCATACAGGTATTTTCATCCATCACTATCATTCCACCTGAACCCATTATTGAGCCGACTTTGGTTAAGCTTTCGTAATCAATTGGAATGTCAAACAATTTTTCAGGAATACATCCGCCTGAAGGACCCCCGGTTTGTATAGCCTTTATTTTTGCTTTACCGGGCGAGCCGCCTCCGATATCATATACTACTTTTCGGATAGTTGTCCCAAGTGGAACTTCTACCAAACCGGTATTTTTGATTTTACCGACAAGTGAAAATATTTTAGTTCCTCTGTTACCCGGTACGCCTATTTCTGCATATTTTTTAGCGCCTTTGCTTATGATAACCGGAACATTGGCAAGTGTTTCCACATTGTTTATACATGTAGGACAACCCCAGAGTCCTTTATTTACAGGAAAGGGAGGACGTTGCTTGGGTTGCCCCATTTTTCCTTCTATTGATTTAATCAATGCAGTTTCTTCTCCGCAAACAAAGGCACCTGCACCTTTTACAATATCTATATCATAAGTAATTCCGGTTCCTAAAATATTTTCCCCTAATATTCCTAATTCTTTTGCCTGACGTATAGCAATAAGAGAGTGCTTGATAGCGAGAGGATATTCAGTTCTTACATAAATAAATCCTTTCGTAGCTCCAATTGCAATACCTGCAATGAGCATCCCTTCAATAATAGAATGAGGGTTGCCTTCCAGTACGCTTCTATCCATATAAGCGCCAGGGTCGCCTTCGTCTGCATTGCATATAATATACTTTTGAATATCGCTACCTGACTTTCGTGCAAATTCCCATTTTTTTCCCGTGAAAAATCCTGCGCCTCCCCTACCTCTTAATTCTGAATCTTTTATTTCATTGATAATCCAGTCCGGATTTGGATTTTTTATAACTTTTTCTAATGCTTCATATCCGCCGATACTGATATAATCATGAATACGGATAGGGTCTAATGTTTGATTTTTCCCCAGAATTGTACGTGTCTGATGTTTGAAGAAAGGTATTTCTTTCTGGGAATTATACACTTCCTTATATAGTGGGTCTTTATAGAGTAAATCTTTAACAATTTTCCCTTCAATCGCTGCATCAATGATTTTAGGAACATCTTCCATCTTCAGTTTGGAATAAAGATTATAACCAGGCTCTGTGATAATGAATGGGTCCATTTCACAAAATCCAAGACAACCTGTAATTCGTAAGGATATTTTTTCATGAAGATTTTTTTCAATGATATATTTTTTAATAATTCTCATGATATCATTAGAACCACTCGCCTGGCCTCCTGTACCTGCACATAATATTAATGCAGGCTTATTGTCTTTTTTCTCATTAATTATCAGTTTCCTGTAATTACAAAAACCTTCAACTGTTGTAATATGTTTCATATCTTAAATTATTAAATTGTTATATTGTTTGTTGTTTGTCGTTTGTCGTTTGTGGTTCGGTCTTTATATTTTTTTCCTGTATATTCAGACTTATTCAGATAGTTTATCAAACTTCCGGATTTAAGAATAATTGTCCCAGTCAAATCATAGCACTCTTTAAATTCATCATTATCTATATACTTCCTGTCTAATGCCCGATACAATTGCGATTGGACTTCACAACACGACCCAATTGCAATACTCAGAAAGTTCGCAAATTCCTTGTTGCCCCTTCTTCCAAATCCTTCAGCAATATTATTCATCACCGAACCGCTTGAACCATTAATCTGGTCTCTCAGTTTATAATCATGGGCAAATGAACCTTTCAAAGTAAGAGGATAAATTAAGTTACAAAGTTGACGTGCTTTTTGCCAAACTTCAATATCTTCAAATTTTTTTATCGTAGCCATTTAAAACTATTTTTTAACTACAAACCACAAACTACGAACGAATTGTTATCATACATCCAAAATATGTCCTTTACAGCCTCTTTTCGGACAAACATATACCATTCCCCCTCCTTGAATAATCATAGGTACCATTTCTGTACCACATTCGGGACATTCTGTTACTCCCGCAAGTTCTGAATTACAATGAGGACAAAAATAATTTGCTTTTGTCCCCAAAGGCCTTTCATGTTCTGACTCAATGTTTGAACTACCATATAAAGAAGATAAGCGAAACCAGCCATGGTTGTCGCCAAATGAAATAGTAACTTTTATTGAAGGACAACCGTCAATAGGATGCTCAACATCCATAAGACTATGATTACATCTTGGGCAATTCACGTTAACAGGGAAAATCCGATTGTCTTTTTTTACATCCACTTGTTCTAACCCATATTGTGTTTTAGCTATGATAGATTTTACTTCTTTGGTTTTAACGCTTGAAAAATATTTACCATCAGCAACTACAATTGGTCCAAGTGCACATGCTCCAAGGCAATTTACAGTTTCCAAGGTAAATTCATTATCACGTGTTGTCTCACCTGCTTTTATACCAAGTTGCTTTTCAAACTCTTCAGCAATAGCAGGTGAATTTCTCACATGACAAGCAGTTCCAAGACAAACTGTAGTAATATGCTTGCCTCTCGGTTTAAGACTAAAAGCTTTATAGAAAGTAGCCACACCAAATACATCCCTTAAAGGAACATCCATTTGTTTTGAAACTTCACGTAACGTTTCTTCAGGTAAATAATTATAATATTTCTGAACATCTTCCAAAACAGCAATCAGCAGGTTGTCATTTTTTTTGACAAATCTCACAACAAGATTTGAAACTTTTGTCGCTTCCATTTCTTTTTTAAAAATTTAATTGATTAAGGGCACAAAGGTATTTTAATTTTTTACAAATATAATAAAATATTTTTATGTTTAATAACATATAAAATGTACCTAAATTTTATTTAATTATTGTCTGGCTGTAATGTTGGCGTTTTAAATTATTTTAGAATTTAGATTTTCAATTGATTATTAGCGTTTTAAATCTGAAATCATTAATTCTAAATTGTAACGAATTATAAACTATACAGACGAGCACTAATTATTGTCCCCACCAGTTATCTTTAGTTTCAGTATCATGTGGATTAGGTAGCAGGTCGTGGTAATCGTTAAGTCTTTTTTCCCAATTTCTATCATATATTTCACCTTTTGCATCAGAATGTAATAAGATGTAATCTTTTCCTAATTTCTCAGGATTATAAAACACAAAATGTTTATTCCTCTGTTCACCTAAAATATAATAATGCCATATTTCATAAGGTGACAAATCGTTGTCAAATATTTTTTGAAATATTGTGTTAGGAGCGCCATACTGCAAATAAACTCTACCACGGTCTGATTCATATCCCTTTGTTATTTGAGAGCCATAAAGTTTATTAACATAATCAACCTGTTCTTTATATTTTTTCCATTCTTTGTCGGGGTATAAATTATTTCGTGATTTCCAGAAACTGTAAAAATATTTTTGCATATAGCTTAAATCATTTGTTTTTATAGCATTTTGGGCATAGTTGAGTTCATTTCCATCGGAAATTGGATACAATTCGTTTATATATTCTTTAAGCGAATCGTGGGATTTTATATCTTCTACAAAAGTTTGCAATACCATAACCTTGTCAATATTTTCCCACTTAACCTGAGTTTTAGGATTATTCCTTTGAAAAAAGGATTTTTTTGAGGCTATTATTTTATTTTCTTTATTACGAATTTCGACTACAAAATTGTAGTTCCCTGTTTCAAGTCCTTCAATAGAAAACTCGCTCATAACAGGAATAATTTCAGATACTTTCTGTTTTTTTGTTCGTAAAAAATCAGGATGAGGCTGTTTAAGCGAAACGGGTTCAATATAATATTGCAACAAAAACTCCTGCTCTTCGCCAATAACTGATAGAGTGTTATAAATTTCCAAATAAAACGAAAATGTTTTAATATTAGAAGGATAGTAATCGGCTATATAAGGAACCATATCATAACCATTTCTTGACAAAGCATTTACCTTTTGAGTAGGATAATATTTTTCAAGATATTCTATTCCCGAGAATTCAATCACTTCAGGATTGTGAGTCATTGTTATAAT
>PCSS01000314.1:5950-6525 GCA_002771395.1 Bacteroidetes bacterium CG23_combo_of_CG06-09_8_20_14_all_32_9
ATCAATAAAATTAGGTATATTCGTTGTATCGTCAATTTCGGGACTTTTTAAATTATATTTTCTATATTCTTTAACATTGTCTTCCTGATTAAAAAGCATTGTAACCTCAACAATAGCCTGATATTTTCCATTTTCATTTTTCTTAAAAACTGCCGAATTACCAATAACGGTAATATAAGTTTCTAAATAAGTTCCAACCTCTGAATTGTAAAATGGCGAATAATAATAATATACCGATAAGTTAGATGATTTTGATATCAAACTAATTGTTATCAACATTATAATAATTGCAAATTTCCTCATAATCAATATGTTTAGGATTTTATTACGATAATTTTATTATTATCAAAATTACAATTTTTTTGCAAAAGAATAATCAGTGTCTATCGGTTAACCAATAGTAACTTATAAACTTTATAAATAGACTCTATCTATATCTCAACCAATTATGCTGGAAATTTTATCTAACAACCATATTTTAGAACAGAACCAAAATTTTTTTTTGGTTTATAAAAAATATATTAATTTTGTCAGCAATAAACTTCATTTAAGAGGGGTTCTAAAAATTAGATTTT
>PCSS01000031.1 GCA_002771395.1 Bacteroidetes bacterium CG23_combo_of_CG06-09_8_20_14_all_32_9
TGAGTTCATCAAGAGTATAAGGAATTTCTGAAAGCCGGTAAAAACGAAGTGCGGCGGCTGCAATTACAATGATAAAAACAAGAAAATTATCACTTTTAATATAATGTAAAACGTTATTATTTATTAATTTTGGGTGAACATTTATCATGTTGTAAAGTTGATTATTTTCTTAAAAATTGCAAAAAAATGGTTACTATTCACCCCTTATTATTTTTAACAATATGAATTTAACACAGAGTTTACCCCGATAGATATTTATAAATAAAAGGTTGCTATTACCCCATCGAAGTACAAAAAAATATTCACCCTGTTAAATAACTATATAATAATATGCAAGCATTATATAAAGTTGTATTTAACAGGGCTGGCTTACGAACTACAAACAACTGCATTCGTACTTTGCAAGCCAGCCCCGTTAAATACTGCTTTTCAGAAGTAATACCGCCAATTTGCGGAATATTTAACGGGGTGAATTGCTAAACTAAAACTTCAAAAGTTTTCAAAACTTTTGAAGTTAACAAACAATAAAACAATGAAATTGCTTACACCTATTAGATAGCTTAAACATAAGGAGCGAACAATATAGTGGCAATTATCTAACGCGGTAAACTACTTTTCATCAATTTTGAAAGATGCCATAATTATTAATTTTTTTTACTTAATTTTGAACGATGATAAAAACAGTAAAAATATTTTGCATGTTGATGTTATTGTCGTTGCAAACAGTAACAGGTCAATCTATTCCAACTGCTGAAGAAAACATACCTTACCTCGTAACTTTTGGGGGACAAAGCGATCCGAAATGGGGCGATGACGATTTTTGCGAAATATTTTTTATGGTAGTACCTACTTCGCAGGTTGAGCCTGTTTATATACGGATTTACGATCCCGATTGTGGTGGTGAAATAGACGAACTTAAAGGTACTTTTGATACCAAAACATCTTTTTCGGTTTATGGGGGCAATGGATGTATTTCCAATTCCGATGCAAAAAATATTGACCCTAAAGGCAATTATAAAAGCGGAAACCTGCTTGCCACTAAAACATTTGACAACAATGCAAAATACGATAAAAACTGGTTTACTTTTGGTCCGTTTAATCCTACGGAAGGTGAATTAAGTACTGATTACGGCGGATATGTTTTTAAAATAATTGCTCAAGGTGTTTCCGGCGATGACGGAAATCTTTATCGCTATTTTTTAAGTACAAAACCTGGTGAAAACAAAGCAGTTGAAGGAAGTAACGCTTTCACATTTGAATATACATTTCGCATGTACGATAATGTAAACAACGTATCGCATATTTATCCCTATGCAGACAAAAATGTTATTTCAATCAAAATTTTTAATTTCGATTGGGATAATGATGGTGTAATAAGAATTATTTCAGTGGCAAAAAATGGTCTTTCGGCAAAAGTTTCTACCGAAGGAAATTGGGAAACAATTACTCTTCCTATTGTTGCCGAAGAAAAGAACACATCTTTGGATATTCAATTTTTAAAAAACAGAGCCTTGTCTATAAAAAACAATAACGTAGTAATTTATGTAACTAACCAATACGAACAAATGCTACCGTTTTATGTTAGTCCAATTGGCGGAATTCCTAAGTTTAAGGGCAAAATAATTGTTACACCAATAAATAAAAAGAAAAAGTAATGTGTACCTCTAAAAACGTTGAATTTCTGTGTTTGACTTCAACCTCAAAATGCTCATTTACTATAGTCAACTCCGCTTTTTGGGTTTCGTCCGCTTTAAAATTCTTTATTTTTAAAAGCGCCCTAATGTTTAAAACTAACTTTAGTGTTTTTCTTTTATTCCTGTTTTTATCATTTTCGGGTTTTTCCCAGTCTTATCGCTTTAAAGTTTACGATTCCGAAAAAGATGGAATTTTTCCTTACATATATTCTATACATCAGGATACTACGGGTTTTCTGTGGATTGGTACCGGCGAGGGTCTTTTTCGATTCGACGGTCATTTGTTTAAAAGTTTCGACCTTTCAAAAATAAGCGGCGATAATTTTATTTCTGCCGGTATTACCGACAAAAAAGGTAAAAATTGGTTTGGACACAATAACGGCAAAATTTCGGTTTACGATGGTCAAAAGTTTGAAAACATTGTTCTTCCGGTAGAAAATCCGGGGGTAATTACATCGTTAATTTCCGGGAACAACGGTGAATTATGGGTTTCTACACAAAATTCGGGTATTTGCAAAATCGATGAAACAGGTAAAGTTCAGCATTATTCCAAAGCATTTGCCGGTCAGCAGGTTTATTGCATTTATTTAAGAAAGAACGATTTATTAGTTGGAACCGGTAACGGGTTATTCATTTTTAATCCTGCGGCACCCGATGTTCTTTCAGAAATACCCAAAACTCCGTTGACCAAAATTGAATGCATTAACTTTTCAAAATCAACAGGTAATTATTACTTTGGAACCGAAGATGCCGGAATATTTTCGTTAAAAGGGTTGATAATAAAAGAAATATTTTCCGAATTAAACTTATCCGAAGTTCCCGTAAAAGACATAGTTTGCGAAGCTGACGGAAGCCTATGGATTGGAACAATGGGTAAAGGACTCTTTAATATTCCTTATTCCCAAAACTTTAATTCGTTTCAAACTCCAGTTAACTTCAATCAAACTAATGGCTTAAACAGTCAAAATATTAAAAAATTATTTTTTGACCTTGAAGGAAATATCTGGATTGGCACCTATGGTAACGGTTTGATTACTTTTCTTGAGAATTTTTTCACATTTATTTTACAAGATGAAAGAACCGGCGCCTCAATTTTTGCTGTTTATCCCGGAAAAGACTGTATTTGGGCAGGTTCAAAAGGAAAACTCATTAAAATTTTTCCCGACCTTATACAAACTCCTGTATATTTCTCTAATAAAGAAGGTATCCCCAACGATAAAATTACATCTATTTATCTTGATAAGGATTTTATACTTTGGATAGGTACTGAAAAAAACGGATTATATACTTTTGACCCCAAAAAGGGGAAAGCACAACCATATTTTATATCAGAAGACCAGCTTGAAAACTCAATAAGTTCCATTGACGGTTTTGGCAATAATATTTTTGCCGGCTCACATAACGGACTAATAATTATTAATAAAGATAAAAAAACACATCAAATATTAACTACTTCCAATGGACTTCCGCATAACTTTATCAATCATATAATTACCGACGTAAACTCAAATGTTTGGATTGCCACACCAACAAATTATTTAGGTTGTTATAACAAAGGAGGATTCAAAAAAATTAAAATAAGTTCTACCGATGATTTGTTAAAAGTTAATTCTTTAGCTTTTGATATACGAGGATGTTTGTGGCTTGCAACTTATGGCAACGGAGTTTATATGAAAACCGACAGTGCTTTTCTTAATTTTTTATCAGCAAACGGCTTACTTTCCGATTATTGTTATAGCATAATTAGCGACGAAACCGGAACCATTTGGGTTGGACACAGGCAAGGGTTAAGCTCAATTTATCAAAATACAATAAAACAATTCGGAAAAAACAGAGGAGTGATAAATGATTGTAATATAAATGCATGTTGTGTTGATAAATCGGGAATTATATGGACAGGAACCACAAATGGAATATTAAGATATGATTTCAGAAAAAACTCAATAAACCGTATTCCACCCGAAATAATTATAACTTCTATAAAATTTAATGATACTGATATTCAACCATCAGACAAAATATCAATGCCTTATGGGAAATATAAGGTTAAAATTGATTTTGTTGGAATAACATTTCGAAATCCCGAATTAGTTACCTATAAATACATGTTAGATGGATACTACCAGGATTGGTCGGAATTAACTTTTAACACATTCGCCGTTTTTCCCCGCCTCAGCGATGGGAATTACACTTTACTTATAAAAGCCTTTAATGCAGACGGCATAAGTACTGCCGAACCTTTCAAATTAACAATTAACATTGAAGCCCCTTTTTGGAAAAAATGGTGGTTTATATTAATTTGTATAGTTATTTTAGTTTATGGATTTTATCTTTTCATTAAAATACGCGAACGTAACCACCGAAAATTAGAAGAAATGTTGCAAAAAACAATTGATGAACGAACAAGTGAAGTTGTTGCACAAAAAGAACTTATAGAACAAAAAAACCAGGATATAACCGACAGTATTAATTATGCAAAGCGAATTCAGGAAGCCATTTTACCATCACCCTCAAAGCTAAGTTCAGTCTTCCCAAATTCTTTTATTTATTATTTGCCCCGCGATATTGTAAGTGGCGATTTTTATGTTTTTTATCAAACCGAAAACGAAGAAAAATTTATTTTAATATGTGCCGATGCTACCGGGCATGGCGTTCCGGGCGCTTTTATGTCGCTTATCTGTTCTACTATTTTAAAAGATATTTTAAGGAAAAAACAGATTATTTCCCCTTCGCAAGTACTTTACGAACTCGACAAAGAATTGAAAATATCACTTCAATCCGAAGAAAATAATAAAACAACAGATGGGTTAGATGCTGCTGTTTGCGAATTTGATATTAAAACTAATGAACTGATATTTGCTTCGGCAATGCGTCCGCTACTTATTTTCAGAGCCAATGGCTTAGAATACATACGTGGAAGCAGGTTTTCAATCGGAGCATCGCAATTTTTTGTTAATAAAAAATTTACCGAGCATCATTTTACACTTAATGACGGCGATTGTATTTATCTTTTTTCAGATGGATTTGCTGACCAATTTGGTGGAAAAAACAATAAGAAATTGAAAATAAGAGGACTACAAAAATGGATTATTGCCATTCATTCTTTAAATATGAATGAACAATACAAAAAACTTCAAAAAATGTTTAATGAATGGAAAGGCTCACATCAGCAAATTGACGATGTTCTTATTATGGGGATTAAATATCGAAAAACCGAATATACTGAAGATAAATAGCGAAAAATATTTGTAACTACTCACCCAATATATTTTGAATGTAAAAAATTGAATTACAGCATTATATAATCAATTTGTTAATAAGTT
>PCSS01000399.1 GCA_002771395.1 Bacteroidetes bacterium CG23_combo_of_CG06-09_8_20_14_all_32_9
TAGAAACTGAACGTTCTAAATCAGATGAAAGCACTGCTGCTATTACCGCTAAATCAATTGCCGGGTCGCTAACTTTTAATCCGCCTGCAATATTTAAAAACACATCTTTAGTAGATAAGCGAAAGCCTGCACGTTTTTCGAGAACAGCTAACAACATTCCCAGTCTTCGTAAATCAAATCCGGTTGAAGAACGTTGCGGAATTCCGTAAGCAGCCGAACTTACCAATGATTGAACTTCAATTAAAACAGGTCTTATTCCCTCTAAGGTAGCAGATACAACCGTTCCGCTAAGTATTTCATCTGTATGCGACAGTAAAATATCCGAAGGATTTGGAATTTCTTTTAAACCGTTATTTCGCATTTCAAAAATTCCTATTTCGTTTGTTGAACCAAACCTGTTCTTTGTTGAACGCAAAATGCGGTAAAGATTATTCATATCGCCTTCAAAAGCGAGCACTGTATCAACCATGTGTTCAAGCACTTTTGGTCCCGCAATATTTCCTTCTTTATTAATATGTCCGATTAAAAATACCGGTTTACTATTTTCTTTTGCATATCTTAACAGCGCAGCAGTACATTCGCGAACCTGGACAATAGTTCCCGGTGAGGAATCTATTCTTTCAGACTGGATAGTTTGAATAGAGTCAATTATTATAATATCGGGATTTAATTTATTAAACTGGGCAAGAATGTTTTCGAGGTTATTTTCGCAAAACATAAAACAATTTTCGCCTTTTCCACCTATGCGTTCAGCACGAAGTTTCAGTTGCTGTTCACTTTCTTCGCCCGAAACATACAGTATTTTATATGAGTTTACTTTTAACGAAAACTGGAGCATTAAAGTTGACTTGCCAATTCCGGGTTCGCCTCCTATTAGTATTACTGAACCGGGAACTATACCTCCACCAAGAACGCGGTTCAATTCAACGCTTTTTGTATTTAATCTTGGTTCAGGTAAAAGACTAATGTCTGCAACTAATATTGGGATAACCTTTTCGCGGGTTTTCCCGGGAATTGATTTTGCAGATTTTATAACCGGTTCTTCAACATAAGCATTCCACTCGCCACATGAAGGGCATTTACCTATCCACTTTGAGGATTCTACACCGCAATTGCTGCAAAAAAAAGCAGTCCTTTGTTTTACCATATTTAGTGCAACTTTACAAATTCCATTCGTATAAAAGCACCGTTCTTACTACCGTTTAAAAATAAAATTCGCTGAATTACAAGATACTTTCTATTTAATGTTTGTATTTCATAAGTACCCTCTATATCATTAAAATTGCTGATTTTAAGATTTGATTTAGATATATACTTAACATCCATTGACCAGTTGGCAGTATCTGATATTGTTGTTGTATCTGTTTTAATTGAGCGAATTAATTTATAGTCATTATTGAAAGTCCACGTTTGAACTTTATTGACTTTGGTAAGGTAAACATATTGCCAACTGCCTTCAATTTTTTCTTCTTTTTTTTTTTGACAACTTAAATTTATAAATGAAAAAATTAAAATTGAAAATAATATTATAAAATGTTTCATAAGTATTAATCCTTATGACGTGTAAATTCTTTGCGCATATATGGTGACGGGCATTGCAAAATAAGTATTTTCCTGTTTATTTTTTCGATATAATAATTTCCGTCATTATATACGTCGAGGTTTGTAATAGCCAAATAAAATTGTAAAAAGTCTTTTTTTAATTCATAATTGGCAGTATCTATAATTGTATCATTAGTTGTACGATAAAGTAAATTTTCGGAACCGAATGTATAAATTACTTTAGTCGATTGCTGGGCAACAGTTTGGGGTAACAAATCCCATGAGCCGGTAAGTTTATTTTGTTTTGATTTTTTACATCCCGAAAAAGTAAAAACCGTAATTGCTATGCAAAAGAATAAAATACTTGGTCGCATATCCTTTAAAATTTTAAGCAAATCTACATTTTTAAAATAAAACAGCAAAATGTTAGAACACTAACAAAGGTAATTTTTTAGTTACTTCTCACCTGATTTTAGTTAAGATAAAATTATTTATTTTCCACTTTGCTTATTATTGATGATGAAGAAAATCCATCAACAAAATTTATTGTTTTTACTTCTCCACCTTTGGCAATAACAAGGTCGCTGCCAATAATGTTTTCTAAAGAATAGTCGCCACCTTTAACAAGAACATCGGGTTTAATAATCTTAATAAGGTTATAAGGAGTATCTTCCCGAAAAATTACAACTACATCAACAAATAGCATTGATGCTAAAACAAGTGCCCTGCTTTCTTCGTCCTGAATAGGGCGATTTTTACCTTTTAAACGACTTACAGATTCATCACTGTTTAACCCTATAATAAGGACATCGCCAAATTGAGCCGCCTTGGCTAAATATTCTATATGCCCCCGATGAAGAATGTCAAAACATCCGTTAGTAAAAACAATTTTTTCATTTTTAAACTTTAAAAATGCGAGCATTCTCGTAAATTCTATATCAGAACAATTCTTAAAAATTTTTAATTTAAGTATTTCAAACTTTTCCATTTCAGATATGATTATGTAATCTTTTTCTTTTTTGCAAAAAGCACTAAAAACATTGCAATTGGTCCTGTAAATAAAACCATAAGAGTTTGAGATTCGTGACATATAGTTGCATAAGATAAACCACCTTCTATTGGAATATTTAATACCATAAGCAGTCCATTTGAAACTATCCAGTGATAAGCTCCAAAACCATTCTGAACGGGTGCCGACATTCCTATTCCTCCAATTGTTAAAATAAAAAAACTATCAGTAAAAGTAAGGTTACGTGTTGGTTCTATTGCAAAAAATACAACATAAGTCATTAGTACATACATTATCCATATAAATAAGGTATGGGCAAAAAATAACCGGAGTTTTTTTATGCGAAAAACGGATTTTAATCCTTCAGATAATCCTTTAATAAAATTATTTATTCGCTGAAATACAGACATTCCCATTAGTTTTTGCCTCATTAAAAACAAGAAGCCGACCGAAAAAACCAATGCTGAAATTATAATAATCCAAAAGATATACTTTGAAAAGTAATTGTTATATAATGGATTAAATATTTCATTATTAAAAAATCCTCCCACTTTTTTAAACTTAATAATTAATACAAAAAATATCATTAAGAGTAATGTAATAAAATCTATAACACGTTCAGTAATAACTGTTCCAACAAGTTTATCCATTGGAATATTGTCGGTTTTACTTAATGAACCGCAACGGGTTATTTCGCCCAAACGGGGCATTGCCATATTTGCAAAATAGGCAATAAATACAGCAAGAATAGTGTTTTTTTTATTTGGATTATAGCCAAGTGGTTCAATAAGAAGTATCCATCTTAATGCCCGGCTTATAAAAGCCAGAAACGCAAAAACGAGCGACAAGCCAATCCAATAAAAATTGGCATTTTTAATATCACTCCAAAGCTTATGAATATCAACATCTTTAAAAGCCAAATAGAGTAGGAAAATCCCGATTGAAGGAAAAACCACGAAGTTTAAAATAATTCGGAGTATCTTTTTCAAAATATTATAATAAATGATTTGTAGAAGTATCGGGAAAAACAAACCATGGTTTAAATGTTTTTGCTTCGGTAAAGTCGAGTAAAGCGTATGACAAAATTATAACTACATCGCCCACAATAACTTTGCGTGCAGCAGGGCCATTTATGCAAATAATGCCGGAATTTCGTTCACCTTTAATCACATAAGTTTCAATTCTTTCGCCATTACTAAGATTTAAAACCTGTACTTTTTCGTTTTCAATAATATTTGATGCTTCAAGCAAAGCCTCGTCAATAGTAATGCTACCAACATACTGAAGATTGGTTTGAGTAACTGTAACCTTATGGATTTTTGATTTTAATACTTCAATTTTCATCGTTAAGTTTTTTATTACATTCTGATTGCCAAATTATTTTTACTCACAATTATTTTTTTAAGGTATTTCCCCGAAATAAATTCGGGGCAAACAGTAAGAACGCTTCGCAATTTTACTAATATTTCTTTATGTTTCTTTGTGCTTTGTAATAAGTTTTATAAACCATCCTTAAAAAACGTACAAAATTACAAATTTATCTGAATATTATCAATAAGCCGAATTTGTCCGCAGTAAACTGCTATACAACAAGTAATTGATTTGTGATATTTAATATCTTTCACTATTCCGAGCGTTTCAGTATCTACAATTTCTATATATTCAGTTTTAAATAACGAAATTTTATCTATTTGTTTTATTGCCCAGGTTTTAAATTCGCAAAACTTATTATTTTCTAAAAATGTTGATAACTGATTTATTGTTTTGTAAATAATTGCCGCTTGTTTAAATTCTTCAACTGAAAGTCGCAGGTTTCTGGAACTCAATGCCAAACCATTTTCTTCTCTTATTATTGGACATGAAATAATTTGCACTTTAGAATTTGTAATTTGCACTAATCTCTTAATTACAGATAATTGCTGAAAATCTTTTTGTCCAAAATATGCTTTATCGGGCTTAATTATATCAAAAAGTTTACTTACAATCCCTGCTACACATTGAAAATGCCCAGGTCTGAATTTTCCTTCCATTATAGTTTCTAAATTACCTAAATCAAAAATCCTATTGTCTGGTTCCGGATACATTTCTTTATCGTCGGGCATAAAAACCAAATCGCAACCAGTATTGCTAAGCATTTCCAAATCTTTTTCGGAATTTCGGGGATATTTTATATAATCTTGTTTATCATTAAATTGAGTTGGATTTACAAAAATACTTACAACAGTTATATCATTCTGTTTTTTAGAAATATTTATTAACGAAATATGACCTTTATGCAATGCTCCCATAGTTGGAACAAAGCCAATTTTTTTACCATCATTAATAAATATGCTTAATAATGAGGTTGTTTCGTTTATAGTTTTACAAATTTTCATGTGTTTATATTTTTGTAATTTGTTGTTCAAAAAAAACTCACTGTCATTCAATAGTCATACATAGTCATTCAATTGTTTCATTGTTTCA
>PCSS01000088.1:0-4753 GCA_002771395.1 Bacteroidetes bacterium CG23_combo_of_CG06-09_8_20_14_all_32_9
ACTATAGAAGAGATACCTTCAATATTTTTCAGTATCTCGATGGCTGTAACCAAGCCCGAATCGTTTATTCGTGGCAAATCGACCTGCGTAGTATCGCCTGTAACAATAAATTTTGCATTTCGTCCCATGCGAGTAAGAAACATTTTTAATTGCATATAAGTTGCGTTCTGGGCTTCATCTAAAATCACAAAAGCATTATCAAGTGTACGACCACGCATATAAGCGAGGGGTGCAATTTCAATCACATTTTCTTCAATATATTCTTTAAGTTTCTTAAATGGGAACATATCTCTTAAAGCATCATATAAAGGCTGAAGATAGGGGTCGAGTTTTTCTTTTAAATTACCGGGCAAGTAACCAAGATTTTCACCGGCTTCAACTGCCGGGCGACTTAAAATAATCCGTTTCATCTCGCGATTTTTTAAAGCACGAACAGCCAATGCAATAGCTGTATATGTTTTTCCCGAACCGGCAGGGCCTGTAACAAAAACCAAATCATTTTGATTGCACGATTCGACTAAAATTTTCTGGTTTGGAGTAAATGCACGAATGGGTTTTCCGTTACTGTTAAAAGTTAAAATTACTTCATTAAAATTTAAAGTTTCATTCACAACGCTTTGGTTCTCTTCTGAAAATATATAGTCAATAACTTCATCGGGCAACTGTTTATACTTTTTGCAATAATTAATAAGGTAAAATATTTTTTCACTTAATGCTTTCGTTTCGGCTTCCGAACCAAAAAGTTTAATTTCGTTATTGCGGGCGACAATTTTAATTGAAGGAAAAAATTTAGTTAACTTGTTGATATTACAATTATTTATTCCAAAAAAGATAACCGGGTCAACTTCTTTAAGTAGAATATTTTTTTCAATCATCAATAAAAAATAATTAGTTACTTTTGAATATTGCAAAGAAAGCAGTTTTATAGTTTAAATAAAAAAATTATCAGCATAATATGCCTTTTATTGCGTTAATAACAGATTGGCAACAAAATGACTATTACCTTGGTGCATTAAGGGGATATATATATTCTCAACTTCCTGATGTTCATTTAATAGACATTAATCACGGAATTGCACTGCATAATATTTTTCAGGCGGCATTTACTTTAAGAGCATGCTTTTTGGAATTCCCCGAAGGAACGGTTTTTATAATTGGGGTTAAAAGCGATGCCGATGGTGGAAATTGTTATGTGTGTATGAAATATCTGAACCGATATATTATTTCATCCGATAATGGATTTTTTTCACTTTTTACTGAAGATAAACCGGATTCCGTTTTTAGTTTAACCGAAAAACCTACTACCTTTCCCGAAAAAGATATTTTTGCAAAATACGCCTGCCTTATTTTAAAAGGAGAAACGTTACTAAATTTGGCAACACCTGTAACCGATTATAAAATAGTAAAAAATTTTTTCCCAATACCAGAAAAGTCTTCAATAACAGGAACTATAATTTATATTGATAATTATGGAAATGCAATAACAAACATTTCAAAAGAACTATTTGAAAAAAACCGAAATAAAAGACCTTTTATAATATACCCGGGAAATAATAATTATGCTATAAAAAAAATAAGCGATTCATATAATGAAAACGAAGATACGGAATTAGTAGCATTATTTAATTCAATTGGTTTATTGGAGATTGCTATAATAAATGCTTCGGCATCCCAACTAATAAAATTAGACTTAAAAACAAACATAAGAATTCAATTTTATGATACTACGAATAGTTAAAATGGAACTTATAGAAAATAAAATTGAGCTTTTTGAACACTTTATGGAAAATCTTAAAGAAGAAAAACTTAAACAGGAAGGTTGTTTACATCACGATTTTTTTTGCGATAAAGATAACTGTCTTATATTTTTTTCATATACTATATGGGCTACCGAAAAACATTTAAGAAAATATAAGAAAACAGAACTTTTTAAAGAAGTTGCCCGTACATTACGTACCTTTTGCCTGAAAGAACCAGTTGCATGGACTGTTGAAAATGTTTTTAATTCCCCTTATGATGAAGAAGAAGATTAAAGACCAACGCCCTTTCGACGTGCTGCTGGAAATTATTGATAAACTGCGTAAAAAATGCCCGTGGGATAAAAAACAAACCTTTGAAAGCCTTCGCCGGCTTACTATTGAAGAAACTTATGAACTTGCCGATGCTATCACAAAAAATGATTTGACCGGTATTAAAAAAGAATTAGGTGATATTTTAATGCACATTGTTTTTTATGCAAAAATTGCTCAGGAACAAAGTGCATTCGATATAAATGATGTAATTAATTCTATATGCGAAAAATTAATTTACAGACATCCACATATTTATGGCAATATTGTAGTTGCCGATGCCGAAGAAGTAAAACGCAACTGGGAAGATTTAAAACTTAAAGAAGGTAATAAATCCGTATTAAATGGTGTGCCATCTTCATTGCCTGCTGTAATAAAAGCAAGCCGTATTCAGGAAAAAGCCCGCGGGGTAGGTTTTGATTGGGAAGTAAGGACACAGGTTTGGGATAAAGTGAAAGAAGAAATAGACGAACTTATTACGGAAGCAAAAAAACTAAATAATTTTAAAAAAATTGAACTTGAACTGGGCGACCTCCTGTTTTCTATTATTAATGCAGCCCGTCTTTATGAAATTGACCCCGAAATAGCTTTGGAGCGTACAAACCAAAAATTTATACACCGCTTTAATTATCTTGAAGAACAAACAATAAAAAAAGGACATTCACTTCACGATATGTCTCTTGATGAGATGAATAAAATTTGGGAAGAAGCCAAAAAAAATGATTAAAACAGAGACATTTTATGTTATATGCAAAATTTACCCCGTTGGATATTCAGGTTGAACATTTGTTATGCAATAAAATATTGTATCCAACGGGATAAATGAACGAGCAGTAAAATAAAGAGATATCTAAGGGGGTAAATTTGTACATTTTTACCAAAAGGAATAAGGTATAGAGGTATAAGGCGGGCTTTACGCTATACCTCATATACTTTTTCCCTGTAAAAAAATACATATTTTTCTGTATATACATTGCACGCAGACAGGTCCCGTTTTCAGTATAGCATAATCAAAATATATGATTCACAAATTATAAACAAATGAGCTTCGTTGAAATAAATAAAATATCAAAAAATTACGGTTCTCATAAAGCTGTACTTGAGACTTCTTTCACAATAGAAAAAGGAGAATTATTTGGAGTTATTGGACCCGACGGAGCTGGAAAAACAACATTGTTCAGAATACTTACCACTCTCCTGCTTGCTGATTCCGGATTTGCAACAATAGCCGGTTTTGATATTTTAAAAGACTACAAAAAAATAAGACAAATTGCAGGATATATGCCAGGAAAGTTTTCTTTATATCAAGACTTAACTGTGGAAGAAAACTTAGCTTTTTTTGCTACAATTTTTGGAACTACTATAAAAGAAAACTACGAACTTATAAAAGATATTTACATTCATATTGAACCTTTTAAAAATCGTCAGGCGGGTAAGTTATCCGGCGGGATGAAACAAAAACTTGCTCTTTCGTGCGCTCTCATTCACAAACCTGAAATCCTTATTTTGGATGAACCTACAACCGGCATTGATGCTGTTTCGCGAAAAGAATTCTGGGATTTGCTTCGTAACTTTAAAAATATGGGAATTACAATTATTGTTTCTACACCTTATATGGACGAAGCAAGTATGTGCGACCGTGTTGCTCTTATGCAGGAAGGAAAAATAATGCAAATTAATTCACCACAAAATATTATAAAAGAGTATAAGCCATTTCTCATTTCTATAAAAAGTAATAATATGCACAAACTTTGTGAAGACATCAGACAATTTCGCAAAAATTGCACAACTTTCCTTTTCGGACAGACAATTCACCTCTCATC
Source organism: Bacteroidetes bacterium CG23_combo_of_CG06-09_8_20_14_all_32_9 (assembly GCA_002771395.1). Classification (GTDB taxonomy): domain Bacteria; phylum Bacteroidota; class Bacteroidia; order Bacteroidales; family GWA2-32-17; genus GWA2-32-17. The sequence continues at coordinate 3,893 of PCSS01000088.1, forward strand.
AGAAGAAATTTTTAATAAAAAAGAATTAATGAACTTCATCGAACTTAAAGGTCATTCAGGAATTAAAATTGAAGATTGTATTCCAACTATTGAAGATTGTTTTTTTTCCCTCAGGTTTCAAAAAAAATGATTATAAGTGAACCAGGAAAAGGCTATATCGGTTAAAAATCTTTGCAAAAAGTTTGGCAACTTTGTTGCAAACCACAATCTTACTTTTGATGTTTACAAAGGTGAAATTTTTGGGTTTTTGGGAGCAAACGGAGCAGGTAAAACTACTACATTAAAAATCTTATGTGGATTATCTAAACCAACTTCAGGACAAATTAATGTTGCTGGTTTTGATGTTTATACCGAAACTAATAAAATTAAACTTAACATTGGTTACATGAGCCAGAAGTTTTCACTTTACGAAGACTTAACTGTATATGAAAATATTCGCTTTTTTGGTGGCATTTATGGATTAAAATTAAAAGAAATAAAAAAACGAGCAGACGAACTTATTCAAAAACTTAATTTAACAAATATCAGAAACAATTTAATTAGTAGTTTACCATTAGGATGGAAACAAAAGTTAGCATTTTCGGTTGCAATATTTCATAATCCAAAAATTGTGTTTTTAGATGAACCGACCTCAGGAGTTGACCCTGTTACACGCCGTGAGTTCTGGGATATGATTTACAATGCTGCCGACAAAGGGATTACAGTAATAGTTACTACTCATTATATAGACGAAGCCGAATATTGCAACCGCGTTTGCATTATGGTTAATGGCAGAATTGAAGAAATAGATACTCCATCACAATTAATTAAAAACCACAATGCATATAACATGAACGATGTTTTCCTTCAACTTGCAAGAAA
>PCSS01000088.1:4770-4912 GCA_002771395.1 Bacteroidetes bacterium CG23_combo_of_CG06-09_8_20_14_all_32_9
AAATAAAAAGTTTAGGGTTCTATGTTCATAGTCTATTGTTACACAAACTTCTATTAACATTTTTACGAACAATAAACAAAAGAGATTTGATTGAATGAGAAAATTTATTGGATTTGTTAAGAAAGAATACTACCACATAATC
>PCSS01000197.1:0-3131 GCA_002771395.1 Bacteroidetes bacterium CG23_combo_of_CG06-09_8_20_14_all_32_9
GCGTAAATACCCTAAACATTTTTCAAGTAAAATGACCGATGCTGATGGAGAATGTACAGAAACACAAATATGGCTCGATTTTTCAAAAGATTGCAAATATATTTCGCAAGAAATTAGCGATAGATTATACAAGGAATATGTAGAAGTTGGGAGAATGCTTGGAAGTATGGCAAATAATCCGGAAAAATTTTTACCGAAAAATTAACTGCCTCCTGCCGCTGCCTCCTGCATACTATATACAAATGGGTGAATAGTAACCTTTTTTCTTATTATAGCATTGGCCAAAATAGTTCATATTGTCTCTTTTAATGTGCCTTATCCGCCTGATTACGGGGGTATTATAGACGTGTTTTATAAAGTTAAAGCTTTGCACGATTGTGGTGTTGATGTAATTCTTCATTGTTATGAGTACGGGCGTACAGGTGACAAAAAACTAAACGAAATTTGTAAAAAAATTTATTTCTACAAAAGAAAAAAGGGATTAAAATACAATTTTAGTTTCATTCCGTACATTGTAAAAACACGCTTTTCCGATGAGCTTTTATCCGATTTAAAACAAGATGATTTTCCAGTTCTTTTTGAGGGATTACACACTACTGCTATTATTCCCCAACTTTTAGCCAAAGACAGAAAAATTGTAGTTCGTACGCATAATATTGAACACGAATATTATAACGAACTTTCAAAAGCCGAATCTGATTTATTTAGAAAGTTGTTTTTTTATATTGAAAGCCGTAAACTAAAATCTTACCAACAAGTTTTGCAAAAAGCAAATCAAATTGCAGCCATTTCACCTTCCGACTATACGTACTTTAATAATTTGTTTGGAAAAACCACATATATTCCTGTATTTCATTTGTTTAAAAATGTTATTATTCTCAAAGGCACAGGCGAATATGCATTGTTTCACGGAAATCTTTCGGTACCTGAAAATATAAAAACTGCACTTTTTCTTGTAAATGAGATTTTTAATGCATTGGAAATCCCCTTTGTTATTGCCGGAAAGAACCCAAACATTAAGATAATTAATGCTGCCTCTGAAAATAATTTAATAAAAATTATTGCAAACCCTTCTGAAAATGAAATGGATACTTTACTTTCGAATGCTCAATTAAATATTCTCACAACTTTTCAGAATACAGGTATAAAATTAAAATTGCTGGCGGCACTTTATCGGGGAAGACACTGTATTGTTAATTCGCAAATGGTAGAAAATACAGATTTAGAAAGTCTTTGTATAGTTGCTGATTCAAAAAATGAGATTAAAGCAAAAATAAATGAATTATTTACAAAACCGTTTAATGAAACAGAAGTTTTAAAACGGCAACAAATACTTGATGAAAAGTTTTCTACCAACAAAAGTGCGTTAAAACTGATTGATATACTTTTTTCGTGATTTATAATTTGCAATGTGTAAAATTGAATGACCGTTGTATGACCATTGAAGTAAAAAGTTTTTTGTGGCTGTGATATTCTTTTAATTTTGCAAAAAAACAAATTTTGGGTGTAATAAGAATACAGACTATTAAAGGCACTTTATTTACCTATTTGGGTGCTGGTTTGGGATTGGTTACAAACCTTTTTCTGCTGCCAAATATTTTTACTCCCCAGCAAATCGGATTAATAAATGTGATAGTAGCTTATTCATTGCTATTTGCGATGTTTGCCAGTGTTGGTTTCGATAATGTTACACTGCGATTGTTCCCTTATTTCAGAAACACCGAAAATAAACACAACGGCTTTTTGTTTATTATGCTTTCGGTAATTCTATCCGGTTTTGTTTTAGCGGCTTTGTTATATTTTATTTTTCAGCCGTTTATTGTTGCAAACAGCATAAAAACAGACGGATTACTTGCTCAATACGTTATTTATATTTTACCGCTTACCCTTGTTATACTTTTGTTTAATTCCTTTGATGCTTATTCGCGTATGCTTTATAAAAGCGTGAGAGGCACATTTCTGAAAGAATTTTTACAGCGAATTTTTATTATTCTGGCTATTGTTTTATTTATATTGAATCTATACGATTTTAAAGGATTTATTTTTGTATATGTTTTAGGAATATCATTACCTGCAATTCTGTTATTATGGTTAATAGCAAAGGACAAGCAATTGAATTTTCGTCCAAAACACGGTTTTGTAAATCGTGAACTTCGCAAAAGCATGATTAGCGTGAGTTTTTTTGGAATTATTACTGTTTTTGCAAGTTCGGTAATTATAAGTATCGATAAAATTATGATTGAATCTATGCTCAATCTTACTCAGGCAGGTATTTATTCTATTGCATTCTTTTTTGGCGTTATAATTTCAATGCCTTCACGCGCGCTGGCAAAAATTTCGTCAACAGTTGTTGCAGAAGCATGGAAAAATAATGATTTGCAAATTGTTAAAACGGTGTATTATAAAAGTTGCCTTAACCAAATGATTTTTTCGGTACTCTTGCTAATTGGTATTTGGGCAAATATTAAGAACGTGTCTTACATTTTACCCGGGGAATATGCTGCCGGAAAATTTGTAATTTTTTGGGTTTGTTTTGGAAGTTTTATTGACATGTCAACCGGAATAAATAATACCATAATTGCAACTTCAAAATATTATAAGGCACAAAGCCTGTTTATGTTAATTTTTGTGTTAATTGTTATAGGTACTAATTATTTATTTATTCCTGTTTACGGAATTACAGGCGCAGGATTAGCCAATGCAATTTCGCTGTTTTTGTTTAATTTAATGCGATGGATATTTTTATGGAATAAATTTGATTTTCAACCATTTAATTATAAATATTTACTAATACTTCTTTTTTCGGTAATTGCTTATTTACCGGGATATTTTCTTCCCGAAATTAAACCATATCTTGTTGATATTATCATAAGAAGCGGAATTATTTTCATTATATTTAGTTTATTAATCTATTTTTCAAAAGTTAGCGATGATATTAATAATCGTGTAAATACTTATTTACCGATAATATTTAGAAAAAAAAATTAACGGGACTTCTAAAAATTGCTTTTTCTTTGTTGGGCTTCGATTTAAAAAACCTTATTTACCCTGTTAAATACTGTTAAAATTAAAAATACTGCCATAAAATTTGAGTTATTTAACAGGGTGAACAATAGTAAACTCCTTTATTT
>PCSS01000197.1:3151-3461 GCA_002771395.1 Bacteroidetes bacterium CG23_combo_of_CG06-09_8_20_14_all_32_9
ATAAATCTAATTTTAAGAAGCCCTCTTAATGATAATGTATATTGTTATGATTTTAGCTGTTATAAATTATGTTGTTGCCTATTGTAATTGTCAAGTTTCACAAAGTTGTGTATGATTCTCATTTTTTGATTCAAAAAAAGAACTGATTTTGAAAAATCAATAATTTAGTATAATTTTGCACTTCATTATAAAAAGGTGCGGTAGTTCAGTTGGTTAGAATATCGGCCTGTCACGCCGAGGGTCGCGGGTCCGAGTCCCGTCCGCACCGCAAGTAGAAAATTATCGGGTTTCAAGTTTCGGGTTTAGCGGC
>PCSS01000197.1:3471-5005 GCA_002771395.1 Bacteroidetes bacterium CG23_combo_of_CG06-09_8_20_14_all_32_9
TTGATAAAATAATTTCTTCTCCTTTGTTACATTCCAGTATTGTAATAATTGGGCGTTTAACAAAACCTGCAAACTAAATTCGTTATCACTCCTTATGGTTTGGAATTAGTAAAAAAGTATTCATATAAAGTTGCATCTGGAAAATTTTTTACAGGTTTCACAGGAATATAAATATTTTCTTTTATAACTATTAATGTATTTTTTTTTATAATTATTTCATCTTTTAAACGTCCTTTATTACAAACCAGAATAAACCCTTTATGATAATTTGTTACAATTCTTTTTATTTCCTTTAATACTTCATTTATTTCATTGTTTTTATCAAGAAAAGTAATATTATGCCTTGGTAAATCGGACATGAAAGCTATACAAAAAGTGTTTTCCCAACCCCAGAAATCAAGTATTAATCCCGATTCTGAACTTACATTTGATTTAACAATATTATTTATTTCAATACCTTCATTTTTTAATAATCGTGGAATTGCTCTTGCTCCTTTTGAACTATATACATAAGATAATGCAAAACCCGAAAAAGCAAATAGCAAAACAAGGTAAATCTTCTTTTTATTTAATTGAATAAAATAATATCCGAACAATGGGAAGCTAATTAAAAATAAAGTTATTGTAAATCGATGTTGCAATAATAAACTTCCTCTAATTGTATTAAATAAAAAAATAAAGAATACAATAAAAAAAATGATGCCGTAAGTTATTATTATTCTTTTATATGCCAGATGTTTATAAGTGTTTTTAATAGTTTTAATAAAATAGAAAAAACCAATTGGTCCAAAAGCGAATATCAAGGATAAAGGATAAAACCAGATTCTTCTTAATAAACTTTCAAAAGAATCAATTTTATTTGTTTCTACTGCAACAGTGGCCCAATTAAAACTACTAAAAAAATTTCCACTTTCCAGATAATTAGAAATTAACCATATACATGGAAATATGAAGGATGTAATTAAAAATGCAAGAAAATCCTTTTTTGAATATTTTATTAGAATTAAAACAGAAACTAAAAAGGATAACATCCAGCTTTCGTATCGGAATCCGCCGGCGACGCTTGCTATTATACCACCTAAAAAAACATATACTATTTCCTTTTCTTCTAATCCTTTATAAAGTACATAAGCCGACAAAGAAACAAAGAATAAGTAAGGAGTTTCTGCTAGTGTTAATAAGCTAAGTCTGAAAATTATAGGTGATAAGGAAAATAAAAAACATAGAATTAATGCAGTGCTTTCGTTGTATATACGTTTAAATAAGAAATATAATGGAAAAAGTGTTATAATACTAAATATTATATTTACAATAAGTGGTGTATAAAATTGATTGTTGAATATTTTTAGTACGCTTCCCATTAAGTAAAAATAGATTGGCGCCCAATTCCCTGATTTAATCCAAACTGGGTTTTCCATCCAGTTTATTGATGTGTAAATACGAGAAACGCCATCGGCATCAATAGTTTGAACAAATGGCAAAAGAAAAAACTTTATTGCCAATAATAAAATACTATAAATAATTAGTTTTCTAA
>PCSS01000344.1:0-2721 GCA_002771395.1 Bacteroidetes bacterium CG23_combo_of_CG06-09_8_20_14_all_32_9
CAAAAAAAACGAAACAGCAAAGCATGTCTCGTTTTTTTTATGTAGTGTATAAAATGAGGGGTAAATCCAGGTAAATAGAGTTTTTTTTGTAAGCGCTATATATCTTCACCTTTTCCAGAAGTTTTTTTATCGGGAGTGTCCTTACGATTATTTTTCTTATCAGGTGCTGAATTTAAAGGTGGCTGCCGAAATAATTCGTTCATTATTTGCTGTTGATGCTGCATCATTTCAAGCATTTGTTTTTCAAAATAGTCAGTATTTGGGAAGTTAAATATTCTATTCTGCAATGAATCGTTATCTGAATCAAATAAATTTAAAAAAGGGTCATCAAAAAACATCTTGTCTTCAAAAGGATATGTAAAATGTCCTGTAAGTGAATCATTAAAAAAATTATCGGGTATAACTTTATTTCCATCACTACTCCATGACCACGAGTAAGTTGAATCGTAACGAATTATATTACCATTTTTATCAAATTCACGATTTACATTAATATGTACATCGGGTTGATTATTTTTGTTTTGTTCAGAAGAATCAATAGTTTGAGCTTGTAAACAGGGCGAAAAAAATATAAAAGTTGATACACCAAATAATTTCCAGGAAAACCTGAATCTCCATTTTTTATAAAAAATCTGATTTTTCATAACTTATGAATCATATAATTTTTCTTATTACAAAGATACAACCACAAAAGGTTTTTGTCAATAGTTTTAACATTTTTTAACAAGGGGGATTTGAAATAATTAATGCTTGTCTGTAATGTTCAACTTTTGCGTTCGAAACTATGTCACGGTTTTAAACCGTGCCATAGTTTGTTAAAAGTTTTAATTCGTGCAACTTAGCGAAGCGATTTAATTCACCCTGTTAGATATTGTTTTTTTCAGTATCTCGCAATTCAATGTTATTATCTAACAGGGCAAGCACCAATAGAAAAAAAATAATTTTGTGAGTAATTAGTGTTTGTCCATAATGTCCGATTTCTGCGTTACTCTCGTTTTAAAAACCAGTCATTTACATCAGTAAACTTCTGATTTTTAAAACTTCGAAAGCCTTGAACTCGAACATTCTGGTTCAAACACTGACTTTACGGACAGACAGTAATTAGTGGCAAATGTAGATATTACGGACAGACTCTAATTAATTCCAATAAAAATAAAAAGGAATAGAGGTATAGGGAAATATGGCTGTATCCTTATACCTTTATACCCTATACCTTCGTACCTAACTTGCAAAATGGGATTTATTTCATGTCCCCTAATTGCAAACTTTTAAATAATTTTACAGAATTTTATTTATAATGAAATATCTTTCAAGAACCGTCTGGGTATTGTCGCTTGTTAGTTTATTTACCGACATTGCAAGCGAAATGCTTTATCCGGTAATGCCGATTTATCTGAAAACCATTGGTTTTTCGGTTATTTTAATAGGAATTTTAGAAGGTATTGCAGAAGCTACAGCCGGTTTAAGTAAGGGGTATTTCGGAAAATTATCTGATGTTCGCGGGCAAAGGTTGCCTTTTGTTAGAATTGGGTATGGGTTAAGCGCAATCTCAAAACCACTTTTGGTTTTTTTTACATTTCCGCTTTGGATTTTTTCTGCCCGTACCCTCGACCGCTTAGGTAAAGGTGTACGTACCGGTGCACGCGATGCTTTGCTCTCCGATGAAGCTATTCCTGAAACAAAGGGCAGAGTATTTGGGTTTCATCGTGCTTTGGATACACTTGGAGCAGCCATTGGACCAGTAGTAGCTTTAATTTTTTTGTATTACAAACCTGAGCATTATACAACACTTTTTTATATAGCATTCTTACCCGGATTGGCAGCAATAATTTTAACATTCTTAATTAACGAAAAACAAAAAAAAACACCTGTAAAAAAGAATATTTCGTTTTTATCTTTTCTTAAATATTGGAAAACAAGCTCACCGGCGTATCGAAAAATTGTTTTTGGATTACTCATTTTTACACTTTTTAACAGTTCAGATTTTTTTCTTTTACTGAAAATTAAAGATGCCGTATTAAGCGATACATGGGTAATAGGTGCGTATATCTTTTATAATTTAGTATATGCTGTTTTTTCATACCCGATTGGTATTTTAGCAGATAAAATAGGTTTAAAAACCATATTTATTTCGGGACTTGTGTTGTTTACAGGAGTCTATACAGGTTTTGCTTTTAATTCGAATGTTTATTTATTTTTTATATTATTCTTTTTTTATGGCATTTACTCCGCTGCAACCGAAGGAATAAGCAAAGCATGGATTAGTAACGTTGCCGCCAAAAATGAAACTGCAACTGCCATTGGAACTTTTACCGCCTTTCAGAGTATTTGCACAATGCTTGCAAGCACTATTGCCGGTTTACTCTGGTATAATTTTGATGCTAAAACAACTTTTTTGGTAACAGCTTTTATATCATTAATAGTTGTTTTGTATTTTTTATTTGTGAATGTTAACTATAAACAAATTTGTAACCGTTTACAGTAGTAATGCAGCGTTTTGGCGGTTGTTGTTCGGTGGCGATTTTACCACTAAAGTTTCTACGAAGAACAAAAGTTTCAATATGCTCGTCACTGTCATACGAAGCACTGCCCCGCCACTGACAGCAAATGCCTGTTAGCGTTACGTGATTTGTTTTTCTGTCTTTCATTTTGTCTTTCCCTCCAAGTGATAAAGAATTTTTAAAATTTCTTTTGTATTTGACCTATTACAAACTCTTTTAT
>PCSS01000344.1:2761-4375 GCA_002771395.1 Bacteroidetes bacterium CG23_combo_of_CG06-09_8_20_14_all_32_9
TTATTGTATTTTTTTGTTCAAACTTTTCTTTTGCTTGTTTGATATATCGTTCTTTGTCCCAGATTTTTGATTTAGGAATTTTTAGAAAATCTGTCTTTGCAAGTTCCTTTTCATTGAGAAGAATTAATTCATAATCTTTGCACCAGATTGTTTTTTGTAAATGACTTTCTTTAATCCTCTTTTGCCCTAATTCAAAATATTCTTTACTCAATTCAACTCCGACACTGTTTCTCTCAAGTTTGGTTGCAGAAATTGTTGTAGTATAACTTCCAGCAAATGGGTCAAGAACTGTGTCTCCTTTGTGGGTGTAAAAATTTATTGCCATTTCGGGAATGTCCTCTGGAAATGGGGCGGTATGTCCGTGAATATTATTGCCATTGTGCATTTTAATTACCGGAGAAAATGCGACAATGTCTCTTCTGAATTTTTTTATGAGCGACTTTTCAACTTCATTTTCCTCCGTCTTTCCATAGTCCATCATAATTGAGCGCGCTGAATATCTTTTGCCTCTGTTTCCAGGACTTCTATGGTCGCATTCTTCATTATTACACTCCCAACTTTGAACATTGATTTCAGATTGACTATTATTTTGAACTTCCGTTGTACCGCAAACAGGACAAGGTATTCTTGTCATATCTTTTTCATGTTTATGGAAAATAAGTATATGTTCGTAAACATTAACAGGATAAATATAAAACGGATAATTATTTCCACCGTTAATATGTCTGTAGCTTTGCGGTTCGCCTTTGTCCCAAATATAATCGTCAACAAATTCAAAGCCGATTTCTTGACACATTACTGTAAATAATGCACCTAATGGCACTCGTCTCATAGTCCAAGGTTGTTTTCCTAATCTGCATTGAACATCTCCAACATTTAAAACAAATATTCTGTGATTATCCAAAATTCTAAAAACTTGCTCAAAAATAATTCTCATATCTTTCAGGTAATCATCAAGAGTTTCCCATTGAGAATATTCGCGTGCATTAAAATAAGGTGGTGATGTAACAACTAAATGAATAGAGTTATTGTTGATTTTTTTGAGTACTTCTCTACTATCACCATTTATTAGCCAGTGTTTTGTCATGTTTTATTTTTAATTATATTTTTTTAGAAATATTTCATCTATTATTTTTTCAAAGTCCTCATGAAAATTTTTTACTGTAAATTTATCGTTTTTATCAAAATTTATCCCGTCTAATTTATGAACAGCATATTTGATATTTTCTTTGTCTTGTCTCCTAAAAATTACGAATGAGAAATAATCTAACTTTTCATTATCGGAACTAATCAAATCGCTTTTATATATTTCTTCATCCTTAATTGTCTTAATAAAAAGTTTTCTCACTTGATAATGGTGATACTGACTTCCGCATTTCAAACAATATTGTAGCGAAATTAAAAATCCACTCTCTTTGTCAAATACACCACCTTTAGCATTGATAACTTTTTTAAGTTTAGTGTTTTTATTTGATAAACATTTTGGATTTGGGCATTCTAAATGCAAACTATTTTCTTCACCACAAGAATTACATTTCTTTCCAGCATTTGTAATTGAAACATAAGCACCGCAATCTTCACAATGATATAAGAATGGATTTATTGCTCCACATA
>PCSS01000344.1:4381-4828 GCA_002771395.1 Bacteroidetes bacterium CG23_combo_of_CG06-09_8_20_14_all_32_9
ATTCGGTCAGGTTTGTATACCACATCTCATTACAATCAGCACAAACCAATCTGCTTCCGATAACATAACCATCTTTATCGGGAAGATAAATTTGAACTCCTTTTGAGATAGAAGCGTATGCTATTGATTTGATTTCATTATCCATTTTATTTTTCGCTTTGTTCTTGTTCACCTATAATTTCTAAGTTCTTTATATGCTCCCAATATTTCTGAATGCTATTAAAAATATTTGGATCTTTAATAGTTTTTTTCAAATTGGTTAATACTTTTTCTCTTTCATCTATGATGCGTTGTTTATCGTTATAAAGTTCTAATTTTAATTTGAGTATTTTATTAATCATCACTTCTAATTTTACTGGATACGAACTGCCGGCACTAAATTTTATTAAAAGTTTATTGCTTAATTCTCTTGTGTCTTTAATCAATTTTTTTAATCGCAAATCAATA
>PCSS01000200.1 GCA_002771395.1 Bacteroidetes bacterium CG23_combo_of_CG06-09_8_20_14_all_32_9
CTTTTTAAAAAGAGTTTAGCAATTATTCTTGTCTGTTTTCCTGAAAGTTGTTTTCAATTAAAGTGATTAGCTTTATTTACCACAAGCGGGACGCTTGCGGTAGCGGGGAGTCTGTCTTTAATGCCTGTCGTCTTAAAAAAATAAAAATATTTGCCACTAATTTCACTAATAAAACGTAAAGATTAAGGATTTTAAATCCTAATTCCTTAATCCTAATTCCTAAATTGAGTATCCGTGTAATTCGTGGCTAAATTTTGACTTTATGGGTGGATACTAATTATTCTTTTTCTCCATACTTTTTTGAGAGGAGTTTTCGAAGTTTTTTACGGGATTTGCATAAAGATTAAGAAAGATTGTATTTAATTTTTCTTGGTTACCTTCAATTTTGACAAGGGTTTCATTTTTATAATTTAAAAATTTTTGTTTTTGTTGATGAGTGTATTTGCCTGAGTATATATTGTTCCCATAAGCTAAATCGTAAGCAATGAAATTTGATGTCCATAGTTTATAGTTGCTGTAAATAATTTTATCAATATAAAAGCTAAACTCTTTAATAAAATTATCACGCGAAAATGAAAATAATGTTTCAGAGGTAACGGGTTTACCGAATGCGAGATGAATTCTTCCTTTAGGTTGTGTTATTCCTTTTATAATATTAGCAATGTCTTCGCCAGGTTTTTTCTCATATTTTTGGTGTAATGAAATATATAGTTCTCTTACTTTTTCGGCATCGCAAGGTTCTATTTCATAAGAAACTGAAACGGGAACAATGTTCATCTCATTAAAGTTTTCAATAATAGATTTTTTTCCGCTCATATTGAGCATTTTTAACAAAGCTATTTCGGTTTTGTCGTTACCATCTTTGGTGCGACCGTTGCGCTGTGCAATCCATACGGATACTTTTTTTTCTGTAATAACGTGCCGGATATATGCCGAAAGAATTTTGGAATTGGCTAAAATTTCTCTGGGATTTCCGCTACGATTTACTTTAAACATGCGGTTTGCCTTGCCAAAATCAACAATTAAAGGAAAACTCATTAAGTTACTGCCAAAAGTAATCTCAGTAGTTGGAAAATTATTTTCGTTAAGAACTGCCTGTAAAATAGCCGAGTCAAGTACAATGTCGCGATGATTTGAAATAAAAAGGTAAGGTATTTTTGGTGAAAGATGCTCTAATCCTGTTATAGAAAGACCTGAAGAAGTTTTTGCAACAACATCAAAAACAAGCTTTCGCATAAATTTAGATTGTAAATCATAAATTGTTTGAATATTATTTAAAAGATTAATGATTTTTGAATGTTCACTTTCGGGATATAAATACTGAAGAACATTTTTGAATTGCGGATAGTTTGTTAGCCTGTTTAAGGCGGCATTAATTTCGCTATCGTTATAAGGTCTTATATCTTCAAATTCCTTTTGAAACATATTTGTAAATTTAAACTAATTTCAGAAAATTTTGCATTTTGCACTTTACATTCTTGTTTCTCTTTACCCCGAGATATTACTATGTTCTTTCCCTGTTGGTTCATTTTAAAACTATCTAACGGGGTGAATCGATTGATAAAGCGCAGGTTCAACTTGAATTTAGTTTGAGTTACTATTTTTTTAAACATTCTTTTATACTTTTTTCAATGTTTTTTTTGTCTGATAAAGTAGAAATTTCGAGTGTTAATGCATGTTTGTAACATTTTGTTGCTTCATCGTAATGTTTGCGGCTTTTATAGTAGTTTCCAACAATTTGCCAAGTGTAATAGTAATCAGGGTTTGATTTTTTAAACTGATATATTTTTTTATCAGAAATATTTCCAAGTGAATTATATTTAGTATAAATTATGATATAATCTTTGCAAAGCGTGTAAAATTTGAAAAGTTTATATTGATGCGAATATAAAAAAGTGTCGGCTTTAATGGTTTCTTGTGGTTCGTAAACTGTAGCGGTTTTTTGAATGTCAAAAGTATCGCTAAAAACTTTATTCAAATTGTAAACCAAATAAGGACCAATCTGATAGGGTGATGTAGAAATCCAAACTTTTAATTTTGCAGGTTGAAAAATTATGGAATGATGAGCAATAATCTGGTTTATTGATTTTTCGTTACCCATTCCAATGTCGGCATTTTGTAAACCTGCTTTATCCCGCATTATTGAGGCGGCAGAAGTTGGCGAAACAGGTGAGTTTTTAAATATCAGTTCCTTTACTCTAAAATATCTGTAAAGCGAAGAACTGTTTAACATATTTTCAATGTTTTTTTTTTCTGTTAAAAACGAATCGCTTTGAAAATGGTTGGTGCATATAAGAAAATCGTAAGAAGAGCTGTAAATAAATTGTTTATATGGTGTTTTTTCAATTATTACGGCACTGTTATCGGCGGCTGAACCAATGAGTATTGATTCGGAGACAAATGTTTTAAATGTTGCAGCAATTTTTTTAGATTCTTCAATATTTCCGGCGTACTGGAGAATATTTCTTGCAACAATTGAAATTGGTGTTGCAACCGAATAAGAAATATCTGAAGTTCCTGCGTTTATTGTTACAGTAAGACCTTTTTCGTTCATTCCCGATACTACACCTATCATTCCGCCCCACGAAACAAACATAAATTTGTAACCCGAATCGGGTTTAAAAAATGTAATAATTTTATTTTTTGCAAATTCATCGCCAACATAAAAATCAAAATTTCGGGCAATAAGCAAAGAGGAATCGGCAGAATCTTCATTTTTAACAACAAACGAGGTGCAACCAACCATCTTATAATTTACTAAAGCATGACCAATATCGTGTGCTGCATGATAATTTAAAATTCGCATATACCCGGTACCGATAAACGAAAATTTTTCGGACATAAATTGCGAAATACCATACATCTCCTGAAGATTTTCAGCAGGAATATATGTATCAAGATTTCTGTTAAAAATGGCTATAAAATATTTCAGTAAATCAAGATATGAACGCGAAGGAACAATTTTTAAAATCTGATTTACAAACGCCATCTCTTGATAATAAATAAGATTTTTGGTTAGCATCCCTGTTTTTATGCCCCGTTCATAAGGTGAACCATCAACATAAAGTTCCCATAAATTATACGAGTTTCTTTTTAACCAGCTTTTATTGCAAACTACAAGACTGTCATTTACTTTTGTTAATATAAAATTTGATTTTAGTTTTGAAACGCGGGGAGGATAAATTCTTAAAGAAAATAAAAACATCAAACTACAAATAACAATAATTACAAGGAAGGTAAGGAATTTCCATGGTAAGTGTGTGTTGTTATTTGTTTTTTTTTTACGAAGCATCATGAATTTTTTTTAACAAATAATTGAACCCAATAAGTTCGCCACACGTTAATAATGAGCCAAGAGTTACTCCCATAACACCATGTAGATTAATATTTTGACCTGTCATTAAAAGATTTGGTATTTTGGTTCGTGGTAAAATAAAAGTGCTTAACGGATTATTGCTGTCTTTTTTTATTCCGTAAACCGAACCTTTTGGAGTTCCTGTATAATCGCGGTAAGTAAGCGGTGTTGAGGTATAATATGCTTTAATTTTACTTTTTATTCCTGGAAATTGTTTTTCAATTTGGTTAATAAACAAATTTGCTTTTTGCTCTTTCATCATTTTGTATTCGTTGCCGCGTTTTTCTATTGTAGTATGTTCCCATTTTAGCATTTCATCATATTTCATGTAAGTTATTGCTATTATATTTTCTGCATATTCTTGGGAAGCAGATGTTGCGGGAGTATAAAGCATATAACCATCGGGCCATGTATCTGGTGAATAAGTTTGTACACCCCAAACATTTTGATTGTTGTAGCGGTAGTAATTATAATTCATATATTGAAATTCATTTTTCTTAAGAACAATATACAACGAAAATACGGAAATAGTTTGTTCAATTGAATGAATCCGCTTTTTGTAAATATTTCTAAGAAGTTCAGAGTTTGTTAATTCCAATGTTTTTGACGGATTAATATCAGATATAAAATATTTGCCTTCAATTTTTTCGCCATCAGTAAGAACAACGTGATGGATTGATTTATCTGCACCCGGAACAAATTCCTTAACTTCAGATTTTATCAGAATTTTTCCACCATTATTTTTAATTTCTTCTGTAAGAATATTTGCTATTTGTGCCCCACCATCAACTAAACGCCACGAGCTTTGAATTAACGAGTAATTAATTATGCCATGCAAATATAAGGGTGCGGTTTTAGGGTCGCCTGCATAAAGCGGGTTTAATGCAGCCAGCACATTTTGAAGCCGGTAATTATTTGTTAATGAGCAAATATATTCGTATGTGTTTTCGTAAAAATGCCCGAATCTTGCCATCCCTGTTGTTCCCGGTTTTACTTTGTTTTCAAGCAAATCAGTAAGTGATAAGCCAATTTCCTGCAATTTGTTAACATACTTTTTTATTGCATCATGTTCACTTGGGAAGTATTTTGTAATGGTTTCTGTAAAATTATTAAACCCCTGTGGGTATGCGTATTTACTGTCGGCTATATCAATAATATCAAAAGCATTCAAATCTAATCTTTTTAAGCGAAGTTTTTGAGTTAATCCGAAATATTTGAACAAATAATTAAGTGGCTGCCCGTTATCCATGCTGCCAATATAGTGCATCCCGGTATCAAACACGCAGTTATTTCTAACAAAGGTTTGAAGGCATCCGCCAATCTGGTTGTTTTTTTCTAAAATAATTACTTCGTAGCCCTCTTTGCTAAGAATATATCCACAAAGTAAACCACCCAAACCACTGCCAACAATTACAACACTGTTTTTCTTCACCTGTTTATATTTTTTAATTTATTGTTCAAAAAAAACTCACTGTCATTCAATAGTCATACATAGTCATTCAATTGTTTCATTGTTTCA
>PCSS01000284.1:0-147 GCA_002771395.1 Bacteroidetes bacterium CG23_combo_of_CG06-09_8_20_14_all_32_9
AATGAATTTGCATCGAAAAACACATCATCGTTCTGTCCGGGAGCAGAAAAATGGAATACAGCACCACCTGATGTGGTTGCCCAATGGCTTAGAAAATCTGACCAGTTGCCAGTACCGTTTACCCAGTAATAATTGGCAGAATAAGAA
>PCSS01000284.1:343-4899 GCA_002771395.1 Bacteroidetes bacterium CG23_combo_of_CG06-09_8_20_14_all_32_9
AATTTAACTTTCGTATATCATTACAATCCAATAACAGGGTAAATCTGTGGCTAATATTATTTTTTTGGGTAAAATCCCTTTATTTATTAACCTGAAAATTTCTGTTTCCGGTTTTAAGGAAACCAACAATTTGGTTTGCAGCAGCTATTCCGGCATTAATATTTGCTTCGGAAGTTTCGGCGCCTTGTTTTTTTGGTGTTGCAAAATATCGCTTTTCAAATTTTAAAAGTTCGGAATGACAATTGGGAGCAATATCGGTAATATATTTAAAGTCTTCGCGTTCAGCAAACATTTGTTTAAGTGAATCTTCACATATTACTTCTTTACGTGCAGTATTTACAAGAATTGCACCTTTTGGCATTTTAGAAAGCAAGTCGAAATTTATTGAGTTTTTTGTTTTTTCGTTTGAGGGAATATGCACCGAAATATAATTGCAGGTTTTATAAAGTTCTTCAGCAGAATTAAGTGCTTTAACACCGTCTTTTTCTATTAATTCTTTTGATATAAATGGGTCGAAAGTAAAGACCTGCATTCCAAAACCTTTTGCAATTACAGCAACAGCCTTGCCCACATAACCATAAGCATGAATTCCGAGTTTTTTACCTTTTAGTTCTGTACCCGGAACTCCTTTAAAATTTCCGCGAGCCATAAAAACCATCATCCCAATAGCCAACTCGGCAACAGCATTGGAATTTTGTCCCGGCGTATTCATTACAACAATTCCTTTTGCAGTTGCTGCAGTTAAATCAATATTATCGTAACCTGCTCCTGCACGGACAATGATTTTCAGATTTTTTCCGGCATCAATTACTTCTTTTGTAGCTTTATCGCTCCTGATAATTAATGCATCAACATTTGCAACAGATTTCAACAAATCAGTCTTATCGGTATATTTTTCAAGAAGATTTAATTGAAACCCCGATTGTTCAACAACTTTTCTGATTCCGTCAACCGCAACTTTTGCAAAGGGTTTTTCGGTAGCAACTAATACTTTTGTCATATATGTTTTGTTTAAAATAAATTTCAAATAAATGACAATAAACAAAAATTAAAAAAAATCAAACAGTAAATCCTAAATCGTGATTTCTAAATCAAATGATTTTTCTCAAATTCCTGCATACAATTAACTAATACCTGAACAGATTCAACAGGTAAAGCATTGTAGGTTGATGCCCTAAAACCACCTACTGAACGATGTCCTTTAATGCCAACTATTCCCTTTCCTTTGGCATATTCCATAAAAGTATCTTCAAGTTTTTTATAAGGTTCTGTCATTACAAAGCAAATATTCATAAGTGAACGGGAATCTTTTTCAACAGTACCAACAAAGAGTTTATTTCTGTCTATTTCGTTGTAAAGAAGATTGGCTTTTGCGATATTCATTTCCCCAATTTTCTTAACTCCACCAATGCCTTTAAGCCATTTAAGCGTTTCTTTCATGGTAAAAATAGGCAACACGGGTGGGGTGTTAAACATCGAACCTCCTTTAATATGTGTACGATAATCAAACATACTTGGAATTACCCTGGTAACCTTACCAAGTATATCTTCACGAATAATTATTGCGGTAACTCCTGCAGGTCCTATATTTTTTTGTGCACCTCCATAAATAAGAGCGTATTTGCTAACATCAACCGGACGACTTAAAAAGTCGGAAGACATATCGGCAACAAGGTTTACGGGAGAATTATAATCTGTGTGAATTTCTGTTCCGTAAATGGTATTATTTGTTGTAATGTGGAAATAATCAACATCTTTTGGAATATCATATCCTTTAGGAATATATGTAAAATTTTTATCGGCTGATGAAGCTACAATATTAACTTCTCCAAAAAATTTGGCTTCTTTAATGGCTTTTTTTGCCCATGCCCCTGTTTCAAGATATGCCGCTTTTTTCTTCATTAAATTGAACGGAACCATTGCAAATTGCGTACTTGCACCACCACCTAAAAAAAGCACATGATAACCTTTGGGAATTTGCAGCAATTCTTTAAAAAGGGCTACTGCCTCATCAATAACTTCCTGAAAATCTTTGCTTCGATGCGAAATCTCAAGAACTGACATTCCAATTCCGTTGAAATTTAATATCGCTTTTGCAGTATTTTCAATAGCTATTCTTGGTAATACCGCTGGACCAGGATTAAAATTATGTTTTACCATGTTAATTTAGGATTAAAGATTTATGATGATTTTTAAAAGTGCAATTTTATAAATTATTTTGAATTTAACTAAAATATTATTATGTTCTTTACATCTTTTAGATATTATTATTTTTGGCATATTTTGCATAAAAATCTAAGATGACCTCATTTTCAAACATCGGCAATACTTTTACACAGTTTAAAGTATGACAATATTCAATTATATCGTCAAGAATCATTTTGCGTAAACGGTGGTAGTGAGATGCTTTTTCGATATACTTATGCAAATCGGGATTTGCTGTTTTCCATAAATCCATAGCGGCATTTGTAGCATCACATATAGTAGAAAATTTTCCGGAGTCAATAAGTTTTTGTGCAAGTGCACCTGCACAAATCGTGTCTTCGAGGTTAATACGACCTTTCCATCCGGAGCATAATATTACCACATCAGATAAATCATTTTCTAAAAAAGTTACAACGGTAGAAAGATTTGTAAATGCCCCGATAATAATTCTTTTAGCATTTTTTGCCATTTGAATAGCTTGTGTACCGTTAGTAGTGCTGTATGCAATAGTTTTTCCTTTTACTCTTTCGGGTGTAAAATTGAATGGAGAATTTCCAAAATCTGCAAAATCAAGTACAATGCCGTTACGCTCGGCTGCAAGTATATAACCAGCGTCTTTCATCTGCTTTGCTTCATCAATTGTACCCACGGGTATAATTTTTTCGGCTCCTGCTGCAAAAGCCGCACAAATTGCAGAAGTAGCCCTAAGTACGTCAATTACGACAACATTAGCATCAGAATTATGATACAGATGATAAAGTAATGGTGAAAAACAGGTTTCTATTTTCATCTTCTTCTTCCATATTATTAAGCAAAGATAAAAAAAAGAAGAATTTGAAAAAAGGAAAAATAAAATGATTTGTCGGGGAATAGTTCATATTTGATTTGTTATTTCTTATATATCGGTAGTTTTACAACTTTTGCCTTCAGCAGTTTTTCACGAATTTTTACATATACTTCGGAATCGGGTTTAGAAAATTCAGATTTTACATAACCCATTCCTATTCCTATTTTCATCACTGGTGATATTGTGCCCGATGTTACATAACCTATTTTATTACCGCCTGCATCACAAATTTCGTATTCGTGGCGGGGAATTCCGCGATCAATCATTTTAAAACCCACTAATTTTGTGGGTGTACCGTTTTTCTTTTGTTCAGAAAGGATTTTTTTATCAATAAAATTTTTATAGTCGGTAAATTTGGTAATCCATCCTAAACCTGCCTGTATGGGCGATGTAGTATCGTTAATATCATTTCCATAAAGACAAAACCCCATTTCAAGGCGAAGGGTATCGCGGGCGGCTAAACCAATTGGTTTAATGTTATATTCTTTTCCAGCTTCAAAAACCGCATTCCAAATATGTTCGGCCTCGGCATTGGCAAAATAAATTTCGCAACCACCTGCTCCTGTGTAACCTGTTGTTGAAAATATCAGATCTTTTACTCCTGCAAAAGTTACTTTTTTAAAGGTATAATATTCCATATCAATAATGGGAGTATTTGTAAGTTTTTGCATGGCTTTTAGCGCCAAAGGTCCTTGAACGGCAAGTTGTGAAATTTCATCAGAAGCATTGTAAAGCACCGCTCCAATATCATTTTGCGAATTTATCCAGTTCCAGTCTTTTTCAATATTTGCAGCATTTACAACCATAAGGTATGTTTCGGCATTAATACGATAAACCAGAAGGTCGTCAACAATTCCACCTTTCCCATTTGGGAAGCAGGAATATTGAACTTTGCCATCAAATAACACTGAAGCATCGTTACTTGTAACTTTTTGCACAAAGTCTAATGCTTTTGGTCCTTTAATCCAAATTTCGCCCATGTGTGAAACATCAAAAACGCCCACTCCGTTACGAACGGTAAGATGTTCTTCAATATCGCCGGTATATTTCAGGGGCATATAAAACCCGGCAAAAGAAACCATTTTGGCTCCTAATTTCTCATGAATGTTTGATAATGCTGTACGTTTCATTATTTTATTTTTAAGATTACAAAGTTAAATTTTTATTTAAAATATATATCCTCTCAAAATACAATGGTAATAAAATTGAAAGATTTGAATGGGATTTACCCCATTGTATATTGTTTTTAGCACGTAAGTATAGGGTAAGTAATAACAAAAAGAAATATTTTCTATTTATATTAGCGTGAACAAACCCTCCGGGAGTTTTAAAATTATACCCAATTAATTAGAGTTTGTCTGTAAAGTCGAAAAATTTGAAAAATAATATCAGAATTTTAAAATTTGATATTCCAGGTATAAGGTATAAAGGTATAGAGTATAAGGTAATGTCACTAATTTAAGGATAAATTTAATAAATAACGAACACCGAACAAGGAATGATG
>PCSS01000303.1 GCA_002771395.1 Bacteroidetes bacterium CG23_combo_of_CG06-09_8_20_14_all_32_9
ACGCCATGCACTGGAGTGGTTGTTATCATTAGCCGTAGTATATGGAAAATTAAACCTGTTCATACCCGTAATGCTTGTGTTGTTGTAATTCCCCCATCGGTCAATTTGCTCAGGATTATAGTCGGGATTATCGCCATTATATTCAAATTTATAAGAATGTTTTTGATTTATTTCACTGTTATTGTCTGTAATTATAACTTCTGTAAGAGTCAATTTTCCGGCATTAATATTACTTTGATTATATACTCCTTTACAGAGGTCATAAGTATAATTAAAAACGATTTTCTGTTCGGGGATTATATTTGTACCAGCATTTAACGATTGATAATAATTATGAACAGTATAAACAATAATACTATCAAGTTTGTGCATAGAGCTATTTCCTTTGCCTCCATGCTCACTTTGAGCTTCATAAGCATCATCTCTTGGGCTGGTATAAAATATAGCCATCTGATGTTTTGAACGTACAGTGTCAACATACCAAATATCTTTTTCGCCATAAGTATAAGAAGCAATATCATCACTGGAATTGCTAAACAATGTAGCGAAATTGGGATTATATGATGCTTTGTTAGTTTGTTCAGTATAAGGTGTACGCCATTTATATTTAGATATTTTTTTTGCATAAGAGAAGGTAATATAATCGCCTGCATCGTCAGGACTAGGACCATCACCGGTCAAATCGCTGTATTCTTCGTTGTATAGTTCGGTAAGCAAATATGAATATGCATAAGCAGGTATTGTTTTTGAATAAAAGTGATTCATAATTCCTTTAGTGTTAGTTGTTGTTGCTTCTATTGATGGATTGTATGCAATGAGTGCTGGTGGATTAAAATTGCTATTCTGATTATTTTCCACATTAAAAGATACTTCTTTTTGTAAATAATTTATAGTGGGACAGCCAAAAATAAATGTTTTACCTTCGCTATTATGTATTTTGATAGCAGCAATATGTTCTGATTTTTGTTCCGGTGATTCGTATTGTTGATATAATAAATGATATAAAGGGTGTTGCTGTAATTGAGATTTAATAACAGGCAGAAAAACATTTTCTTCGCGTACACTAAAGATGTTTTGATATTTATTAGCAAAAATACTTGAATTATTGTTACATGTATATCCGAAATTATTGCCCCCAAGCGAAAATTTTTGTGCATTATTATTGGGGCTGATAGGCGAAGCGGAAGGAGAATTAATACTTTTAAAATATATATTTTTAAAAGGTGTAGTTTTTGCAAAAGAATTGCTTTGCGATTGCGAAAGAAAATATAAAAAAGGAGCATTTATCCATGGATTGATATAATTATAAGAAAGATTCAATGCAAAATTTAAACCTATATCGGCAAGATTTCCCATTCCTATTTCAATACCGGCATCTACATTGGTTTGAGTAGAAGGACTAATAGAAGCAGCGTCACTAACTACTGTAGCTGAATTTTGAAATGCTCTGAAATTGTCCGAAAATAAAGCAGTATTTACACTAAATACATCAGGTTGTAATAAAGTTTGTGGCAAATACGGATTACCTGGATTGTAACTATTATCTTTTTCGCGTGCAAAATCAAGTAATTCACCATTCCCTCCTGTTTTACCGTACATATACAAAAAACCATAAGATGGAGATTCTAAATGTTTGAACTTAAGCCTTTGAATATTATATGTAGCATTGAAAAATATATCATAATCCAAAGCCAAAACTGTACCTCCAATCTGAGGCTCAAACGAAAAAGAAGTATTCATAGTTGGAAAATGAGATTCCGGGGATAAACATAGTTCGTTATTAGTGATAGACGAAGAAAGTCCTTTATAACTGAAATTCATTTCTTGTACCCCCTTTAATGAATTAAAAGTCATTCCTATACCTAATCCATTGTTTTTACCTTCTTTTTTATTAAAAGAGAAATTAGGTGAAATGCTAAGACCACCATCGCCAGTACTAAACCCTAAATTTGCTTTTATATTATTAGGAAAATTAAATCCAAAAGTTCTGTTTTGTGAAATACTTATACCGGTATAATTATTATAAATAAAAGTAATTGAAGATGATAAGGCTGAACCACCACCAGCATTAGGTATAGTAAATATTTCAAAAGTGCTTCCAGCAGTAATGCCAATATTTACATTACGTTTTTGGTTTTTTTCTTCAACAATAATATCATCTTTAAAATCATCGGGTAAGCCTCTCATATTTCTTGAAATGTTTCCAGTATTCAGATTCCATCCTAATCCCACCCACGAGGCTTCTTCTTCCATCGTAATATCACTGTTATACGAAAGGTTAAAAGGATAATCGTTCATACTAAACAAAGGTATCATATATGAAAAACTACCCGTAGTTAAATCAACATGCGTTTCTTGCTGCATAGCCGAAAATCCTTGCGACTCGGGCTGTGTCGGTCCGTTTGTTAATGCCTGTATGGGTATGCTCATCGGTAAAATAAATATAATGATTAAGCATAAACTAATTATTTTAACATTTACCGCTTTTCTAAAAACAATAATGTAACCGCGTGTAGTATTCATATTTTTTTAATTTTTTTGTCCACAACCCAACAAGTGCTTAGCAACCTGTCGGGTTTAGGAAATGTCATCAACTATTTTTTAATAAAATTTAGGTACATTGTACTGTTGTTATCTTTAACTTCTAATATGTATTTGTTTTTTGCTGAAAATTTACTTATAGATAAAGCATAGAAATTTTTCCCATGCGAATAAGATAATGGGGTTTTCTTACCCGAAATGATTAAACGTCGGTTATGATTCCCATCGTAAAGATAATATTCCAGGTTTTTATCTATATTTTTTTCTGCATCAAGTACAAAATACAAATAATTGTCTTCTACTTCTGTCCATTTGTTTTGGTTGGGTTCATCGTATAATGTTAAATAAAACATATTTTCATTAAGATTTTCGTTATTCTCCTGTTGATTTGATATAGTAAAAGTCCATACCTCTGAACTCAAAAGAAACCGGTTGTCTTTATATACATTCACTTGCCATGCATAAGTTTTATCGGATTCTAATTTTTTGGCATATAACGGATAAGTTAAATCGGTTTGTGTAGTTTTTTCGTAAAAATAGAGCAAATTATATAAAATAGCATATTCGGGAACTTGTTCCTTCAATACTTCCACTATATTTATTCGATATTCATATATATTGTCTATTGAACTTGTATTTAATGGCAACCACTTAAAATTTGGATATATATTAAATAAGGTATCTTTGTCGGGCGGGTAAATTAAACAAAGAAAATTTTCATATTTTATTTCAAACATAAATAGTTGGTTAACGATAATTGCACCATTCCAGTTACAATTTTCAACCGTTTTATATAAATAATAATTTACCATATAAATTCCTGAAGGGAGAATGCTTCCGGTTTTTTCAATTTTACGTTTCCATTCAGCCGAAAGGAAGTTCACGTCAGAATGTCCGTTTTTTGATAAAATATCTGAATACATAAATGGTGAGAATGTTACTAAAAATGCGTTGCTTTTAGTTCGTAAAATTTGATTATTGTTATTATCAAATAATTCTATTGAGATAAAATAATATTGATTCAACATATTATCAGGTAATTCTATCTCAATATTCCATAAATCGCTTAAAGTGATTGTACCATATTGTTCATAGTTTATATTTATAGTTTGAGAAAAAATCACATCCCATCGTATAAATAGTAATAATAATATTGTAAATACTCTTTTTTTTACCATAATATATTTAATTTTATGTTATATGTAAAACCATTTTTTATACTTATATAACTATCATAAATAAAATCTATATATCTATATGATATCATTTGTTCTATAACAAAGTGTTCATTGCATTTAATCATCATATTGTATCCGTATTGATATTTTTTAACAATATTATCTATTGAACCATAAGCAAAAATATCATTAAACACTTTCTTTTTTATGTTAAACGAAATATTTGTTTTTATATAATTTCCTTTCATATCATTTTGAAAAATTTTCCCGTAACCAATGCCCAAATTAAGATAGTTGAACGGAATTTGCATGGAATATAACATATTGTAATTAATAATACCATTTTTATATTCCGATAAATTTGTTTGAAAAGAATGTATAGTTCCAAACAATTTGTTGATAGTATAAGTAGCGTTCAAATTAAGCCAGTGTATAAGAACATGGTAGTTACTCCTGTTTCTGTAAAAATATTGATATTGACCATATAACATGAGATTTTTTTGAGGAACATATTTTGTTTCAATGCTTGTATTTAGCCATGTCGCTTTGTAGTTGTATAATTCCGTTTTATCTTTATAGCGGAAACGTTGCTGGAGCGTAAATCGTAATTTGTTTTTGGCAAGCATTTGCGATGTTCCAACAGAAAGCGAATAAATATCTTTTATTAAAAACGGTGAAGTTGTAGAAAAATAAGTTGGCGAGATGTAATTATATGTAAAAAACAATTGGTTATTTTTTATTATTATTTCATCAAAATTCAGTTTAGCATCTATAGCATAACCTGTAATAAAATTGAACGATTTCCGTTGAAAAAGAATATTGTAAATAAAATTGTTTGGCTCGTATGAATATTCAATAGGGCTTGATTGCAAATAATAATCAAATGAATTCTGCATATTGTATTGCGAACCTGCACATATCCAATCCATATATATATTTTTAGCCAGTGCTATGTGTTGTTGAAAACTCATAAGAAAATTAATGTCGTTTTGATGATTAAATAATTTAAAACCGCTTAATTCCGATGTATTATTTTTCCCTACTATACCCATTGATATACCTGCAATATTTACATTATTATAATCATATAACGATAAATTGTTAAATGTGTTTAATTTACCATAAAGTGTATAGATATTAAAATCAGCCGGTTGTATTTTAAGTTCTACACCATCAATTAATGCATTTTGGCTTACAAAGGGGTGTTTTAATAAAAA
>PCSS01000096.1 GCA_002771395.1 Bacteroidetes bacterium CG23_combo_of_CG06-09_8_20_14_all_32_9
TCTATATTATATCACAAATCCGCAAGCGGATTTGTGCAACAAAGCCGTTAATAATTATTTAATCTAATGATGTCATATCTTCATCTAATGTATCGCTCCCCTTTGAAATCAACACACTTCCACCAATTGCTGAAATAATGCCTTTTTGAAAATTAGCTGTTTTTATCATCCCCCTTACTACAATATTTGTTGCTTCAATTAAATCTTTTGATATTAAAAATCCAGATACGCCAGATGAATAATCAGATGATTTTATTCTTTCGTTAGCAGAGTCAATATCTATATTGGTTGAATACAATCTTGTGGAGTCAATATTCCATCCACCAACAGTGCCAGTTGTCGCTGTTATAGAACCTCTAAAAATTCCATTTCCAAACTCCACTGTTCCGTCTGCTCCAATATTCCATCCAGTTGAACCTGTTATAAAATTTTTGCTTCTTAAAAATCCATCAGATATTATTAAATTGCCATTAACTTCTCCGCTAACCAAACTTTCAGATTGAGTTTCAGTTGATATTAAATTTGTATTAGTTAAAGAAACTTGATTAGGATTATCAATAATATCAGAAACATTTTCTGTGTCTCTATACAACGCATTATTCAAATTTAGTTCTTGTAAAGTCGCCATACTAAATACTTATAAGATTTAAAAGCTCAAAAGTTCTCCAAATGAAAGGACTTCCAACGGTATTGCCAGACAATCTAAATTTAATTCTAACGAAATTTTTTGAATTAAAAGTAAATTTATGCGACAAGTCTTTTTTAATTTCTCCAATTGGCGTCCACTTGTTTTTGTCTTCATTGTCAATTTGATAACTAACTTGACAGCCATTAGCGTTTTCGTGAATTGCCACTATTTCAGTTAAAGACTTTAAAGTTGATTTACTTGCGGTTAAATACAGCCAATGTGTTTGCAGGTCATAATTTATTGGACTGCCATCATCACTTGTTCCACTGTCAAAAGTATAAACTTTTCCTGCGTTTCCACCAACAACATTTACTAATGTTGTTCCATTGTCAAATAAGCAAGCACTGCGTATTTCAACAGCATAGTTATAAACAGTCCAAATCTGAGTGGAAATTGTAAATCGGCAAACAACATTATTAAAGGTTATTCCCTCTAAGGTAATATCCCCGATTGACCAATAAAGGTGGTCGTCATCGCTCCAACCTGAAACATTTTCATAGTAAGTTCTTGGGATTGCTTTTATAATATCTATAATTGGTCTTGAAATTTCCTGCTGTGTTCCGCCGTCAACAAACTTGTAAAACCCTGTCGGGTGATGATAATAAATTCCATCTTTCGCTTCAATAACACTTTCTTGGCTGTAAGTTCCCATTAAAATTGACGGATCTGGGTCAACTGAGTTTATTGAATAAATTCTGTATATATGATTTTGTTTAAATACTAACAACATTCTCGGATGCCTTTGAATAGCAGTAATTTTTTCTCCATCTTGCGGACTAATTTGAATAAACGAAGTTCCTCCCGTAATTGTGTTTGAGGTTGACACCACATCTGAATAATAAACTTTATCTGTTGCACTGCTCGCCACCCAAATTCTTGAACGGAAGTTTTCAATACAATCACCAGCAGGCAAAGATGCAACATTAGTTGAACCAAATGAACCCGAACCATTGTAAGTTGAACAAACCTCATTCCCATTTCCATTCACCATAAAAGTATAATCTACAAAATTTGTAAATCTTGCTTTGCTTGAAGCTGTTAGTGTAGTTCTAACTGTGCTCCAAGCTGAACCATTCCAAGAATAAACCGATGTATTTAACTTTGCCAGTAATTTATAGTTAGAACCAGCATTATTTCGGTAATTAATCATTCCTAACACTGTTTCTGAGTCCTCTACAGCCCCTCCAAGAGCCGTTATACCTTTTCGTGATATAACCGCCCCTATTTGGTCAAAATGCAAATTCAGAGCCATTTGGCAGGTATTTTCTGGGGACAACAAATCGTCCACAGCTGAACTGCGTATAATTCCATTTTGTATGGGCGAAAGTGAAAATGACGGTATTTTTTGCATACTATCCAATATTTAGGTTAATTATTTGTCCTGTGTAATTTTTTAATACTTGATTTTCTTTCCCAGTATTCCACATTATAAAATCTTGGTCAGTATTTATTTGTAGTGAGGCATCTTTTTTTGCTTTAATCTTCCATTTTAATCCTGGAATGTAAATATGGTAAAACGGTTCATCTAATAAATCTCCATCAGAGTTTATGTCAGTTATTTTTTTATAATAATTCAACCAGATATTCTTACTAGCTAAATCATCAGAAAATGGGCAGTTAAATATTAGTGTTCCGTTGTCAACTGTATAATACATTGGCGTTCCAAAACTTGCCCCTTGCCAAACATCAACACCAGAGGTGTGATTATCCGCTATTACGGTTGCTCCGCTCAAAACATTCGTTGACTCGTTGTTGGCGGTATAAAGAATATTATCAATAGTTCCTGAAACCGCCTCAGCTGCGATATCTATACTTCCGCTTTCATCAAAGTCCCCCGAAGAGGTTAGAATTATTGAAGTGCTAATTGCCGTGATATCTCCGTTTAGCGTTGTGTGAGCCACATTTCTGTAATAATTATCGATATCGCTTTTATCTTTGTAATCTAATGGTAAAAAATTTCTGCCCAACCTAACTGAAAGTATGTTTTCGTTGGTTGACGGGTATCTTAAATCTGCTGGCAAGGTTATTTTGTATTGTCCTGGAATTATATTACCAGCATCATAATCAAAGGCGGTGCGAAACGACCAGCGAATTATGTTTTTGTGTTCGTCTATTTCTCTTCTTAATTCGTTTAATGCTTCGTATAAAAACTCTTTTGTTAAGACTTCATTGTCAATTTTTTCACCAGTCATTATAAGAACTTTCCTGATAATACTTCCGACTGAATTGTCAACATAGCCAGTGGCGATAAGTTCGTCGGAATATTGAGAATAAGAAGTGTCTGCTTCATTTTTAAATCTAACTCTGTAATAATCAGTTGAAGTTCCTGCAGCGTAGTTATAATATGTTGTTTCAGAGTCAGTTCTTATATTAACAGGCGAGTCTGCAATTTCTGCGTAAGTTGTCCCACCATCCGTGGAGCGTTCCACTACTATTTGATTGTAAGGAATAAATTGTATTTTTTCCCCTCGGCTGTGAGCATAAATTGAAGCAGACGACAATGTTATTGTGGTTGCTGTTGGAGTTGTTGATGCGTGAGTTCTTAATAATTCTGATTTCTCTGCCCCTTTGTTTCCAACTAAAATATATTGATCAGTGCTAAACTTTAATCCATTATCAACTGTAAAGGAAGAAACACCAGAAGCGACATCAGTATTAATAAAAGTTGCATTGCCAGAAATGTCAGGAAACTCAATAAATAATTCTACTCCGATATTTTCACCATATTTTACTCTAAATTTTGGGTTAATTTGCATAGATTTTAATTAAAAGGTATTTCCTTTTTTTCTAAATATTCATCTTTTTTTAATTGACTCCATATCCAATACATATTATCATTCTTTACTGCTTCAATATCCCAACCGCCATAAACCAAAGCATTGATTTTTTCTGCCGTAGGATATATTTTTTTCTTTCCAAGTATTGCTAATATTTTAAGTTCATTGATATATCCCCCTTTTGGTCTTCCTCTATAATAACGATGATAACATCTTGACTTTTTCCAATCTTTTGGGTTTATTTCATCGCCTAAATATGTTTTATTAAAATATCCTGCTGGATTTATTTTTTCGCCATTAACTCTTAACTCAAAATGTAGGTGGTCGCCTGTTGTATATTTACCTGTATTATCACAATATCCGATTAAATCACCTGCGATTACAATGTCTCCAACTTTAACTGATATTTTTTTTAAGTGGTAATAAAATGTTGACCAGCCCTCAGGATGTTGTATTTCAATTCCCAATCCTCCGTCTGAATAAGCTCCACACCTTACTACCTTTCCTCTGTTAGAAGCGTATAATTTACAGCCATTTCTTGCCCTGAAGTCTACTCCTGGATGATAAGGTAATCCCATTTTTTGATAAAAATTAAAGTAATTAACTCCAAATGGTTGGGCTATAAATATGTCTTTTAGTGGCAATCTTAAACTTGTCATATATTTAATTTATATTCTTGAATTAATAAATTAACTTTTTTTTCTTTGTTTTTAAATTCAGTTATTTTAAATAAATAATCTTGCTCCCTGTCTAAAAGTTCTTCATTTTTTCTTGTATATTCAATTTCTTTTGTGTTTAAGTCCTGCTCTAAAATAACGATTTTGTTTAATCTTGATTCAGCTTCCTCTTGTTTTTGGTTGATACCCCTTAACTTCTTATCAACTTCATTAATTTTACTGAAATATTTATTTTCATCTTCCTTCGCTTTTTTGAGAGAAGATTCAATTTCATTTGATTTTTTTTGTGCTTCGGATGTTAGTATGTCTATTTTTCTTTCTTTTTCTAACACGGAGTGTTCCCTGATTTGCAGATTACTTTCTCTTCCTAATTGTTTGCTTATTTTTTCAGCTAATGCTTTTTCTTTATCTTCTATCACTTTTGTTTTTTGGTTTATAATTTCATTATTTTCTTGTTCCAGTTTTTGCTTTCTTGAAATCCCATTATTTATATTTTCTAATTCTTGTTTTTGCGTTGAGATAAACGCCTCATTAGTTTTAATAGTTTCCTTAATATCGTCTAATTCCATCTGTGCTTCCCTTTTTTTGTCAATTAATTCTTTAATTTCTATTAAAGCAGAAAATTTTATATTGATTAATTTGTTTATAGTTTCATTACAGCTATCAATTTCTATTTTAACACTTGATATGCTGTTAATAATATTATTAAATTTTGTTTCTGCTTTTGAT
>PCSS01000097.1 GCA_002771395.1 Bacteroidetes bacterium CG23_combo_of_CG06-09_8_20_14_all_32_9
AATTCGAAATTCGTTGTTCTATTGTTCGTTATTCATTTTTCTAATATTAGTGCCATTACCATTAGAGAGGGTTATGGTGAGTTCACCCCGTTAAATAATTTTGCCAAAGGCAAAATTCCCGCTTTGCGGGATTTAACGGGGTAAATAAAAAAATAAAAAGTTGAAAATTTAACCATTAACAATATAGATGATTGAATCTGCGAATTATTTGATGGTATTTTTGTATCCGCTAAAATCGCTGTTAAATATTAAAATACAGGAATTTTTTATCATTGGAATATTTACAAATATCGTCAATTTCAAAAAATTGTGTTTTGGGAAAATTAACGGATAAATATTTTTTAAAAAAATCTTTAATATCAGTATTTATAACTTCATTATTTGAAAAGTAATTATTAAAAACAATGGCTTTAAGTTCAATATTTCTGTTTTTTATTGCTTCCAGACTTAACAATGTATGGTTTATACTACCTAATTTCCCGGAGGTAACCAAAACTAAAGAGTACCCTTTTTCAGCAATATAATCTATTAAAGTGAGATGTTTATTTAAAGGCACTTGTAAACCTCCAACACCTTCCAACAGAATCAAATTAAAATGTTTTTCAAGTTCTTTGGTTGCATTGAAGATAATTTCGGGATTAATTTCTTTATTTTCGAGTTTTGCGGCTAAATGCGGCGAAGCCGGAAATTTAAAAATATAAGGACACGTTAATCCTTGTAAATCAAATTTATTAAGGTCTTCGCCCATTATTTCACGGTGTTTAATAATATCTTCTGATACTTTCTTGCATCCTGTTTGAACAATTTTTTGAGTAATTACTTTTAAACCCTGTTTCTTGAAGTATAATGCAATTAAGCCGGTTGTAATTGTTTTTCCAATTCCTGTATCAGTGCCTGAAATGAAAATAGTTTTGCCGGACATAGATTTTAATATTTTTTGAGAAGTCTGATAATGTTATCAATTTCAGAAATATTAATATTTGCTGTAAGTGAAAATCTTAAACGTGATGTGCCTTCGGGAACTGTTGGTGGTCTAACCGGTAAAATAAAAATTCCATTATCCTGTAAATATTCTGAAAATTTAATGCACTTTGAATTTTCACCTACAATTAAAGGTATAATCTGACTTGAACCATTTGACTCAAAGCCCAATGATAATATTTTATTTCTGAAGTATTCGCTTATATGCTTTAAATGATTCCTCTGGTCCTGCATTTTTATAACAAGGTGTAAAACATAATAAGTCCATTCTAAATTAATTGGTGGGAGGGAAGTAGTAAATATTAATGAACGCATTTTGTTTACCAGGTAATTTCTGAACACATTGTTACAAATCACGAATGCACCTTGCGAAGCAACAGCTTTTCCGAAAGTACCGATAATAAAATCAATTTGTGAAACAAGGTTCAGTTCTTCGCATACTCCTAATCCCCTGTTTCCCATAACACCAATGGCATGAGCTTCGTCAGCATATAAAAAAGCAGTGTACTTATTTTTAAGGGAAACCAATTTTTTGAGGTCAGCAATATCGCCGTCCATGCTGAAAATTGATTCGGTAACAATGAATACATTTTCGTAAAAATGCCTTTTTTTTGATAGAATTTCTGCCAATTGTTCTAAATCATTATGTCTGTAACAAATTACTTTAGCCTCTGAAAGTCTTATCCCGTCTATAATACTCGCGTGAACGAATTTATCGTTAATTATTAAATCGTTTTTGGTTGTAAGTGCAGGCAGAATGCCTATGTTTGCATGGTATCCGCTATTAAAAACCAATGCAGCTTCGCTTTTATACAAACCGGCTAAATAATCTTCAAGTTGAGTATAGTGTTCTGAGTTCCCGGTGAGTAATCGTGATGAAGAATTACTTCCTGTAAAGTTATTTTTATTAATAATTTTATTTTTTATAAAACTATTCCAAATCTCAAAATCTGAAGAAATTCCCAGATAATCGTTAGATGAAAGATTCAGATACTTTTTTCCCTGATAAACTAAATTTTTTCCATATTTAACAGTTTCACGCAAAATACGATAACTGTTGTTATTAATTATTTTTTCTAAATCCTTTTCATATCTTTTAACCGGCATACTCTATTGATTTTCGGCAACATTTAAAATTGCATTACAAAGTGTTTTAAGTTCTTCATCGTTAATAACATAAGGTGGCATCAGGTAAATTAAGTTTCCAAATGGTCGTATCCATACTCCTTGTTTTACAAATTCTTTCTGACAATTTTCAATATCCACTTTGTTTTTCATTTCTACAACCCCAATTGCACCAAGAGTTCTAACATCGGATACGGTTTTAAAATTCTTAGCGGGAGTAAGCCATTTAAACATATTTCTTTCAATTCGTAAAACATTTTCCCGCCAGTTCGAATTTAACAAAAGGTCTATAGATGCAATTGAAACCGCACATGCCAAAGGATTTGCCATAAAAGTAGGTCCATGCATAAAAACACCGGGATTTCCTTCTGAAATTGTATTTGCAACATTATTTGTACACATTGTTGCTGCAAAACTCATATATCCACCTGTAATGGCTTTCCCAAGACACATAATATCGGGTTTAACATCTGCATGTTCGCAAGCAAACAGTTTTCCCGTTCTGCCAAATCCGGTGGCTATTTCATCAAGAATAAGCAGGATATGGTGTTGATTGCAAAGGTTTCGCAATTCAACTAAAAATTGAGGATGATAAAACCACATTCCGCCGGCTGCCTGAACAATGGGTTCTAAAATTACCGCTGCAATTTCACTTTGTTTTTCCATAAGCAGCGATTTAAAAGGTTCAATATCAATTTTGTTCCATTTGTTATGAAATTTTATTTTTGGCTGAGGTACAAAATATTGAACAGGCAAACTTTCCTTAAAAATATAATGCATGCCTGTTTCGGGGTCGCAAACCGACATGGCATTCCATGTATCGCCATGATAACCGGAACGAATAGTTGCAAAATGTTTTTTCTTTGATTTGCCTTTGGAATACCAATATTGAAGTGCCATTTTCATAGATATTTCAACTGAAACCGAGCCGGAATCGCAAAAGAAAATTCTTGTAAGATTTTCGGGAAGAATTTTGAACAGTTTTTTTGCAAGATTAACCGCAGGAGCATGGGTTAATCCGCCAAACATTACATGAGCCATATTGTTCAACTGATTTGTTATGGCTTTATTCAGCACCGGATGGTTGTAACCGTGAATTACAGCCCACCACGACGACATTCCATCAATTAATTTTGTGCCGTTTTGTAATTCTATATAAACCCCATTAGCCGATTTTACAGGATAAACCGGGAGTGGATTTGTTGCAGAAGTATATGGATGCCACAGGTGCTCCTTATCAAATTTTAAAATTTCCTGTACAGAAACCGGCATTTTGATTTTTAAATTTTAAATGTAAAACCTAAACGTGTAAATTGTTCAATATCTTCATCAATATTTTTTCCAACGGTAGTTAGCAAATTACCTACTAACGCGGCATTTACGCCCGATTTTAAAAGTTTTTCTTCAAGATGTTCAATTTGTAATCTTCCACCTGCAAAACGTATTTGTGCATCGGGATTTATAAAACGGAACATTGCAAAAGTTATTAAAATTTCGTTATCCGATAGAGGAGCGGTTTTTTCAAGTGCTGTTCCTTTAATGGGATTTAATATGTTTATTGGTATTGACTTAATTTTTAAGTTTTTCAATTCAAAAGCTAATTCTATTCGTTGTTCCATAGTTTCGCCCATGCCAATAATTCCACCGGAACAAATTTCAAGACCAACCTCTTTGGCTAAATTAATAGTCTTAATTTTATCATCATAAGTATGTGTTGTGCAAACTTTTGGAAAGTAGGAGCGTGAAGTTTCCAAATTACAATGGTAATGTTTTATACCAATTTCTTTTAGTTTTCTGAGCTGATGTTTTTTTAATAAACCCATTGAGGCATCAATCTCAATATTAGTCTCCTTTTTAATTTCCTGATAAATTTCTATAAGCTCATCCAATTTTTCATCACTAACAGATTTACCACTTGTAACTAAAGAAAATTTATGAACTCCTTTTTTGAAGTTATTGCGAGCTTGGGTTAAAGCTTCGTTTTTATCAATAATATTATAAGTTTCAATATTTGTGTTGTGAAACGAAGACTGGGAGCACCATTTGCAGTTTTCGGAACATTTCCCCGACTTTGCGTTTACTATAGAACACAAATTAAAATAACTACCTGTAAAATGTTTGCGTATATCGTTTGCCGTATTGCACAAATGCTCAATTTCGGTAGTTTTGCAGAGTTCAAGCGATTCCTCAAAAACAATATTACCTCCGTTAATAATTCGCTTTTTTATTAAATCTATTTTTTCTTTCATATAAAATGTTTAATTTTTAAGAATAAAAAAAGCGTAAACAAAAGTTCACGCTTGTTATATTGTTAATTTCTGAAGAAAAAATGTTTTTTATTTATATTACCGTTACTTAAATTATTGAGTTGTGTTACGAGGGTTACTAAAATATTTTGGTTAAGCAATGCTATAATATCAGGAAATACTTTGTAAGGTTCATTTTTATTGAAACTTAAAAAAGTTTGAACTTCTGTAAATGACTTGTTTTTTTGTATAAAACACTGTGCAACTTCAGTTTTAAGATTTGATATTTTTATAACTTTATTAAGTGATAAAAATACTGCATAAGTTTTCCGGCTCCATCTCGAAAAATGGAGTATCTTTCTGTTGTGTAAAGTTTTATAACTAAAAGAGTTTTGCATATAAAGTGCAAATGTAAAATTTTTTAAGGAAAGTGTTTTATACATTTTGCATCAATTTTATTTGCTTATTGTGATATTAGCAGAACAATATCAATTCCATAATTGTTCAATAGGTATAAAGGTAT